>NZ_JBITTM010000043.1:0-89659 GCF_044541955.1 Kitasatospora sp. NPDC085464 | reverse complement strand
GGGCGCCGTTGGCAGTCTGAAAATCACCCGCAACGCCCCTCTCCGGGCCACCCCCTGCGCCGCCCCCGTCCGTCCCCGCAGCGCGTCCCTCTCGCGGGGGAGGGATGGGGGGAGCGCTCTCGCTGGGGAGGGGGTGGGGGGAGGGGGTGGGGGGGCTGGGGGAGGGGGAGCACTCGCGCTGGGTGCGGCTTCGGGGGTGGGTGCGGTGGGGTGGGTTCGTCCGTTCGGGTCATGCGTGTCCGTTGGCCGGATTGTCCGGCGTGGCGGGGGGAGACTGCGAGCGGATGGGGGCGGTGCGGCGCAGGAGGAGGAGTGGTGGCGGGCACGGAGGAGGCGGTGGCGGCCTGGGTGCCGGGTGCGCGCGGGGCGGACGGGCTGCCCCGGCACGGCGTGGACCGGGCGACGTTCCTGGCGATCGCGGGCGCTCGCGGTGGGCCGGAGGCCGTCCGGCTGTTGCGTGCGGGGCAGTTGAGCAAGCGGGCGCTGCTGCTGCTCGCGCTGCGCCGGGCTGTGCCGGACCACGAGGGCTATCGCGAGGCGTACGCGCGGGTGCGGGCGCTGCAGCGCGAGGACCGGGCGGGGTGGGAAGAGGTGCTGCTGCGGCCGGAGTTGGATGCCTGGGCGGCCGACTGTCTGCGCGGTGTGGCGGCGGGTGCGGAGGGTTCGCCGGGCGGTCCGGGCGAGTTGGGGGACTTCCTCCGGGCCGACGTCGGCCGGAGGCTGGTGCTGGAGTGTGACGGGTTGCGCTGGGCGCCGTCGGTCGATCACGTCGGGCCGCGCCGGGTGGACTACGGCCGCCCGCCGGCCGGGCCGCTGACCGACGCGGAACTCGTCTGTTGGGAGGAGAGGTTGGCCGGCGCCTGGCGGATCCTGGTGCGCCGCCACCGGCGGCACGCGGAGGCGGTCGCGGCCTGCGTCACCACGATCGTCCCGCTCTCTCCCGCCCCCGGCGGGGAGGCGGTCAGTGCCGCGGCCCGCCGGGCGTACGGGGCGGTGGCGGCCTCGTTGCCGGAGGAGCCGGTGCTGCTGGCGCTGGCGTTGGTCCACGAGTTCCTGCACGTTCAACTCGGCGCCCTGCTGGACCTGGTGCCGCTGCACCGCCCCAACGGTCCGGCCGTCTACCACGCCCCCTGGCGGCCCGACCTGCGGCCGGCCGGGGCGCTGCTGCAGGGCACGTACGCGCACCTGGGGGTCGCGGACTTCTGGTGTACGGAGGCTGCCGCGGGCGCGGGCGCGGGCGCGGATGCGGGCCGGGCGGAGCGGGAGTTCGTGCGGTGGCGGGGGCACAGTCTGGCGGCTGCGGACACGCTGCTGCGCTGCGGTGAACTGACGCTGCACGGGCGGGAGTTCACCGAGGAGCTGGTGCGTTCCGTGCGGGAACTGGGTGGCGGTGCCGGTCGGCGGGCCTGAGGTCGGTGCTCCGGCCGACGTCCGCGGGTGGGGGGAATCAACCGGAGGACTCGAACGCTTACCCGGGTGCTTACCCCGGCGGTGCGCTTCGGCGCGCGCCAGGGCGAAGTGCGCGACCGCTGTCCGGGTGAAAAACTCGGGGCTCCGAGCCCGTTGTACGACGTCGGCCGCCTGGCGGGCCCGACGTGAGTCCAATGTGAGTCGACAACGTGCCGCGCGGAGCCTCCGCGGGCACTACATTGGGTCGCAACTGGGTGGGCTTACCCACCCTCGGCAGGTCCTAACCGCGCCTAAGGAAACGAATATGACTCCGGTAACCAGCACCAGGCCGGCCGGCAAGCTCACTGACACTCAGGAGACGCCGGAACGCCCGTCCCTCGCCGATCTCGCCGCCCTCGGGGCAGAGGAACTCGCCTCCCGCCTCCAGCGCGCACTCCCCGGCGCGGAATCCGGCCTCGTGCCGGTCGCGGCCTTCAACTCCTCGATCTGACCCGGCCCGTACCGCCGGGCAGGACCAACCGAGCCGATCGATCCGAACGGATCCCCGAGAAGTTCCATGACGACGTCAACTCCGCTGCCCCTGACGCAGTTCGTGGTCAAGATCCATAGCAGATGTGATCTCGCTTGTGACCATTGCTACGTCTACGAGCACGCGGACCGCAGCTGGAGCTCCCGCCCGAAGGTCATCGCGGACGGAATCCTGGCCAAGGCCGCCGAACGCATCGGCGAGCACGCGGCCGCCCACCGGCTGCCCGCCGTCCGGGTCGTCCTGCACGGGGGAGAACCCCTGCTCGCCGGCCCGGACCGCTTGCGCCGCGCCGCCGAGGCGTTCCGGGCGGCGCTTCCGCCCGGCTGCGCGCTCGACCTGCGCATCCACACCAACGGTGTGCTGCTGAACCGCGCCTTCTGCACGCTGTTCGCGGAACTGGACCTCAAGGTCGGCATCTCGCTGGACGGCGACAAGGCCGCCAACGACCGCCACCGGCGCTTCGCCGACGGGCGCAGCAGTCATCCGCAGGTGCTGCGGGCGGTCGCGCTGCTGAACGAGCCCGAGTTCCGGCACCTCTTCGCCGGGCTGCTCTGCACGATGGACGTCGAGAACGACCCGGTGGCGGTGTACCGCGCCCTGGCCGAACTCCGTCCCCCCGCCGTCGACTTCCTGCTCCCGCACGCCACCTGGGACGAGCGGCCCAAGCGCCCCGCCGCCCTGGGCGCCACCCCGTACGCCGACTGGCTGCTGACCGTCCACCGGCTGTGGGAAGCGGACGGGCGGCCCTTCGCGGTCCGGACCTTCGAATCCGTGCACCGCACCCTGCGCGGGTTCTCCAGCCTCACCGAGTCGCTCGGGCTGGAGCCCTCGGACCTGGCCGTCCTGGAGACGGACGGCACCTTCGAGCAGGCCGACAGCCTGAAGACCGCGTACGACGGCGCGCCCGCCACCGGGCTGAACGTCTTCGCGCACAGCCTCGACGACCTGGCCCGCCACCCCGGCATCGCCGCCCGCCAGTCCGGCCTGGCCGGACTGAGCGAGGCCTGCCGAGCCTGCTCCGTGGTGCGCTCCTGCGGAGGCGGGCTGTACGCCCACCGATTCCGGAGCGACGATGGAGGAGGCAGCTTCGACCATCCCTCCGTCTACTGCGGTGATCTCATGACGTTCATCAACGGTCTTGCGGGGAGCGCCGGTTCGGCTGCCGTGCCGCCCCAGGGCGGGCAGCAGCCCGCCCCCGAACCCGAGCTGCTGCCCGGCGCGCTCACGTCGTCGCAACTCGACGAACTCGCGCGGGGCTACGGCGGCGCGGAGACGGTGGCCGCGCTCGGACGCTCCCAACTCGCCCTCACCCGGGCGATGCTGGCCGCCGCCTGGGACGCCTCCGGACAGGGGCGGCCCGAGGCGTGGGCCCTGCTCTCGGAGCTGGACGACGAGGCCCCCGCCGCCGTCGACGCCGTCCTCGCACACCCGTACGCCCGTACCTGGGCGGCCCGACGGCTCGCCGGGGACCTGGCGGTCGGGCTCGGCCCGCTGGCCTCGCTGGCCGCGGCCGCCGCGGTCCGGGCCGGACGGGGGGACGCGGTCGCGGTGCCGGTGCGCGGCGGGTGGCTGCACCTGCCGACACTCGGGCGGATCGCCCTGCCCGACGGCGAGGCGGTGGTCACCGGGCGCGCGGACGGCTTCGAGGTGCGGGCCGGCGACGGCACGGTGCGCACGGCCCTGGACGAGCCGCTGCGGCGGGTCCGGCTGGCCGGCGGCTGGACGGTCGCCCTGGAGGACGCCGACCCGATGCGCGACTGCCACGACCACCCGGTGGCGGACCGGCTACCGGACGGCGAACTGCTCGACTGGACGGGCGCGTTGCGCGAGGCCTGGGAGCTGCTCGGGCGGGACCTTCCCGGGTACGCCGAGGGCATCCGGACCGGGCTGACCACGGTCACCCCGTTGCGGCCGGGCCCGGCAGGCCGGGACGTCAGCTCGGCGGCCCGGCAGGCGTACGGCGCGGTCGGCATCGCCCGGCCGGCCACCGCGCCGACGCTCGCACTGCTGCTCGCGCACGAGTTCCAGCACGTCAAACTCGGCGCGGTGCTCGACCTGATGGACCTGTACGACCGCGCCGACACGGCGTTGTACTTCGCCCCCTGGCGGCCCGACCCCCGGCCGCTCGAAGGGCTCCTCCAAGGCACCTACGCCCACCTGGCCGTCACCGAGTACTGGGGCACCCGAACCCTGGCGTACGACGGGCTGCCGGGCGAGGCCGCCGACCGGGCGCGCGCACAGTTCGCGCTCTGGCGGCGGTACACCGCCGAGGCCGTGGAACGGCTGGCCGAGTCCGGCGCCCTGACCGGGACCGGCTTGCGCTTCGCCGACGGCATGCGTGCCACTGTGGCACCCTGGCTCGCCCTGCCGCTGCCCGCCGCCGCCGAGCACGCGGCCGACCGGGCGCGACGGGAACGGGCCGGAGTCTGACCTCCCACTCCGCCCTGCCCCGGGACCTCCCTCACCCCGGGGCCCTCAACCCCGGGGAACCGTCATCCTCACCGAACCGCGAACCGGCAGCGTCGCCGTCGCAGACCCCGTCCGGCCACCCGTCGCCGCATCCGTCACGCCGGCCGTCCGTCCTCATGTCCGCGCGCTCTCGCGCGAGTTCGCCGACCTCGGGGTCCGCGCGGGCACGGTGCTGCACGTCCAGGCGTCCCTGCGCGCGCTCGGCCCGGTGCCGGGCGGGGCCGCGGGCGTGATCGACGCCCTGCTGGACGTGCTGGGCCCCGAGGGCACCCTGGTCGCCTACACGGCCACTCCCGAGAACTCCGCCACCTCGCGCATCCACCAGTCCGCCACCGCCGGTCTCTCCCCGGCGGAAGTGGACGACTACCTGGCCGGGATGCCGAGGTTCGACCCGGCCGCCACCCCCGCGTCACCCACCATGGGAAGGCTGTCGGAGGCGATCCGGACGTACCGGGGCGCGTGCCGCAGCCGCCACCCGCAGACCTCCTGGGCGGCGGTGGGCCGTCGAG
Source organism: Kitasatospora sp. NPDC085464 (assembly GCF_044541955.1). Taxonomy (NCBI): domain Bacteria; kingdom Bacillati; phylum Actinomycetota; class Actinomycetes; order Kitasatosporales; family Streptomycetaceae; genus Kitasatospora; species Kitasatospora sp. NPDC085464. The sequence continues at coordinate 84,742 of NZ_JBITTM010000043.1, read as the reverse complement.
CGCAGGAGATCACCGGCAGTCACCCGGACGAGTGTCACCTGGGCTTCGACTCCCCGCTGGGCCGGCTCTACGACCTGGACGCCCGGGTACTGATGATCGGCGTGCCGATGGACCGTTTCACCGCCTTCCACCTGGCCGACCTGCGGATGCCCGACGTCGCCGTCCGCCAGTACCGCTGCGTGGGGGAGCACGGGTGGACCGCCTTCGAGGCACCCGACCTGGACGACCTCCACTTCGGCGCTCTCGGCGAGGAGGTGCTGCAGGCCGCCCGCGGAATCACCACGGCGCGCATCGGGGGTGCGGAGTGCCGCCTGATCCCGGTCCGGGAGTCCGTCGACCTCGCGGAGCGGATCCTGCGCCGCACCCGCACCCGCACGGGTCCCCGGGCCTGAGTCCGCGTCGGCGGGGGGCGCGGCCGTCCGAGCGCGCAGGGTATAACTGGCATCGCTCTGCGTGCTCGGTGTGTCTCTGGAGGTCGAGGAAACAGTGGCGCGGGATCTGAAGGCTCTCGTGGCGATCGCAGCCGTCGGTGCGGCACTGGCGCTGGCACCTGCGGGGAGCCCGGGCGGTGCACCGCAGCGGATCGGCTACTTCTCGGACTCGCCGCTGCCCGAAGGGAACGTCCCCCTGACGCGGCTGCCTCCCGAGGCCCGACCGCAGCCCGCCTCCCCGCGCCCCCGGAACGCCGGGGCGCGGGGCAGGGAGTAGGGAGTATCGGGTGGGGGCGGCCGATGATGCCGTGCCGGATTCCGGCACCGTCAGGCGAGTTCGCGGACGGCGGCGGCGACGGCCCGGAAGTCCTTGCGCAGGATCTTGGAGTGGTTGCTCGGGACCTTCGCGCTGACCGTGATGTTCGGGTTGCGGGCGAGCACGGCGCCGAGACCGGCGCGGAGCCCTTCCATCACCTCGGCGTCGCCGCCCAGGTTGCCGCCGGTGGCCAGCACGTAGCGGGTCGGCACGGTGATGCGGTCGAAGACCGGGTCGAGGGCGGCGGGCGCGCAGAGTTCGTTGAGCTCGATGTTGATCTCGGCGTGCTGGGCGGCGCTCATCCGGGCGGCCATGCCGAGCCGGCGGCAGATCGGGAACAGCGGGCTCAAGCGGCGGAAGAGTTTGCGGATCCGGGCCTTGGTGGTGTCGTCGAGCCACTCGTGGGTCATCGCGCCGTCCACGGACACCGCCCCCAGCACCCGGTCCGGGTTCCGGGCGGCCCAGTGGACGGCGAGCATGGCGCCGTAGGACCAGCCGACCAGGATCGCCTTCTCGACTCCCCGTGCGGCGAGGACGGCGTCGAGGCTGCGGACCGAGGACTCGAAGGAGTAGTCGCAGGACGTCCCCGACTTTCCGCGGGCGCGCTCGTCGAAGGTGATGTGCCGGTAGCCGTCGCCGAGTTCGGCGATGACGCGCTTCCAGTGCGACCGGTCGGCGTAGGAGCCGTTGAGGTAGACGACCGGGGTGCCGGGGCCGCCGGTGTCGGTGACGGCGAGGGCGGTGTCGTCGACGGGGGCCATGCCGGTCCAAAGGGAGCGCTGAACGGTCGTCTCGACGGCCATGGTGTGCCTTCCTGCTGGTTCCGGCTGGTCAGAGGGTGCGGGCGGTGATGTCGCCCTGGGCGGTGGTGGCGCGGATGTCGAGGGTGGTGGTGCCGTCGTTGCGCAGGGCGTTGGTGATGCGGCCGTGGCCGGTGGCGGCGTCCAGGGCGGCGGAGGCGCCGGGGGCGGTGTCGACGGTGATGTCGCCGAGTTGGGTGCTGAGGGCGAGGGTGCCGCGGTGGGCTTCGGTGATGCGGATGTCGCCGCGGGCGGTGCTGATCTCGGCGGGGCCGGTGAGGCGGCCGATCTCGACGTCGCCGTCGACGGCGGTGAGGCGCACGCTCGCGGCCTCGTCGATCTTGATCCGGCGGTGGGCGCCGTCGAAGGCGAGGTCGCCGAGGCGGCCGACGACGCGCAGTTCGGCGGAGGCGGCCTCGGCCTCGACGTCGGAGCCGGCCGGCAGCTGGACGGTGACCTCCACCGAACCGGGGCCGACGAGCTGGTTCCCGGCCTCGGGCACCCGGATGCTCAGGACGCCGTCGGTGTAGGTCACGGTGGTCTGCTCGGCGGTCCGGACGTCGCGGTTCCTGCCGGGGTCGGCGGGGCGGACCTCGACGGTGGTGTCGGGGCGGTCGGCGGCGATCAGCTGGACCCGGCCGGCCGGGACGTTCAGGACGGCGGTGATCGCGGCGGGGGTGTCGAACTTCTGCATCGTGCTCTCCGGTGTTCGTCGGTGTTTCTGACGATGGAAAAGCTACGTTGCGTTCAGAGGTCAGGCAACAGCTTCGTTGCTTCAAATGGCCATCACTACAGGTGAAAGCGGAGAAATCGTTGCGCTGGGCGCAGGCTTAACGCAACGACCCTCACCCCTTGCGTTGCAATGGGGTGAGGGTGAACGCTCTGCGGGCCGCTGTTACGGCGTCACGGGCTCCAGGCGCAGCCGCCGGAGGGGCCAGGGCGGCGGTGCGGCGGGGCCGAACCAGAGGCGGACCTCCTCGCCGGTGCGCACGGGCAGCCGGGGGAAGTCGTTCTCGGCGTGCTCGGTGCGGTGCAGCGCGTGCTGCGGGCTCAGATTCCCTTCGGCATAGGCCTCGAAGGCAGCGGCGGCGGCAGCGGCGGCGGCCGCGCCGGCATCGGCATCGACACCGGCATCGGGACGGCGAGCGCCGAGGCGGCAGACGGTGGCGAGCACCTCGCGGGTGCCCGGCGGCGGGGTGAAGCCCGGGCCGCGCAGCAGCAGGACGTCGTCGCTGTCGACCATGGTGGCGTTGGCCGCGTCGCGGTGCGCCTGCCAGACCGGGCCGCCGTAGAACGCCTCCAGTGCGCGACGGCGCTCGGGCATCGAGGGGAAGGCGCGCAGCCAGACGAAGCGGTCCGGGTCGTCCAGGTCGCGGAAGCGGCCGCCGACGGTGATGCCGACCGCCTGCTGCCCGGTCACGAACTCGCGCTCGAACAGCTCGATCAGGGTTTCCCGCGCGCCGGGGTGCAGGGTGTACTGGCGGAGCTCGACGATGGTCATGCGCCGCAGGTTAGGGGTGGTCCCCTGACATCCCCCGTCAGTGGATACTGGCGCCATGCGTGCGAGTCGGCTGGTCACCCTGCTCCTGCTGCTGCAGAACCGCGGCCGGATGACGGCCGAGCAGTTGGCGGGGGAGCTGGAGGTCTCCGTCCGTACGGTCTACCGGGACGTCCAGGCGCTCGCCGCGGCCGGCATCCCGCTCTACGGCGACGCCGGGCACGCCGGTGGCTACCGGCTGGTGGACGGCTACCGGACGCGCCTGACCGGGCTGACCGCGGACGAGGCGCAGGCCGCCTTCCTCGCCGCGCTCCCGGGTGCCGCCGCCGAGCTGGGCCTCGGCGGGGCGCTCGCCGCCGCCCAGCTCAAGCTGCGGGCCGCCCTGCCGGCCGGACTGCGCGAGCAGGCCGGGCGGATCCAGGAGCGCTTCCTGCTCGACGCCCCGGGCTGGTACGGCGACGCGGACGACACCCCGCACCTGGCCGGTGTCGCCGCCGCGGTGTGGGCGCGACGGGCGGTGGTCCTGCGGTACCGGCGCTGGCGGGCGCCGGAGGAGGTCGAGCGACGGGTGGAGCCGTACGGGCTGGTGCTGAAGGCAGGGCGCTGGTACCTGGTCGCGGCCGGGCCGGCCGGGCTGCGGACGTACCGGGTCGATCAGATCATCGGACTCCGGGAGCAGGACGAGGAGTTCGTCGTACCGGACGGGTTCGACCTGGGCGCGTACTGGGCGGGCTACCTGGACGACTTCCGGGCGCGGCTGCACACCGGGGAGGCGCTGGTCCGGCTCACCCCGGAGGGCGCCCGCCGCCTCGGCGTGGCACCCGCGGCCGGGGGAGGCCGGACGGAGGCCCGGGTGCCCATCGAGTCGGTCGACCACGCGCACGGCGAGTTCCTGCGGCTCGGCACCGACGTCGAGGTACTGGAACCGGCCGAACTCCGCGACCGCATCGCCGGCACGGTACGGGCCCTGGCCGCCCGCTACACCGCGTGAGGCGGACGGGCCGAGGAGCGGAGCGAGGGTACTGCTCCTGCAGCGGAGGCAGCAGCATCGTTTCGGTCATGTCAATTCGTGCGGGTCGTTGTGCTATTCCATTGGGGTGTCAGTCGTTCCTACACTGAAGCCCCGCCGCACGGGGGCTGCGGGAGGCAGGTTGCCGACGGGCCCGGGGGAGGCGCGTGTGACTGACCGGGGCTGGGACGAGGACGACACCCGGCCGTACTTCTTCCTCTCCTACGCGCACACCCCGAAAGCCGGTGCGCGTGGCGCCGGCGACCCCAACCACTGGGTCCGGCAGCTGTACCGGGACCTCTGCGAAGCGGTGCTCCAACTGACCACCGTGCCCGACGGCGTGCCGGTGGGCTTCATGGACGAGTCCATGCACCAGGGCGAGTTGTGGGCCGACCGGCTGTCCGACGAGCTGGCGAGCTGCCGGGTGTTCGTCCCGCTCTACTCCCCCCGGTACTTCAACAGCGTGCCGTGCGGGCAGGAGTGGCACGCCTTCACCCGCCGCCCCGTCTACCCGGCGAACCTCGACTCCGAGCGCACCAGCGGCATCGTCCCCGTGCTGTGGGCGCCGATGAGCCGCTACCGGCTGCCCAAGGTGGCCAGCGAACTCCAGTTCAACCACGCGAGTTTCGGCCCCGACTACGCCACCGAGGGCCTCTACGCCCTGATGAAGCTCAGCTACTTCCGCTCCGCGTACGAGCTGGCCGTGCACCGCCTGGCGGCCCGGATCGTGCAGGTGGCGGAGGAGACCGTGATCCCGATCGGGCGGCGGCTCGAATTCAACGCCCTGCCCAGCGCCTTCAACGTCACCGCGCCCACCAAGCAGCTGCGGATCTCCGTCCTCGCCTACCACCAGGGCGAGCTGCCGGCCGACCGCAACCCCGACTACTACGGCGAGCGGCGCACCGACTGGCACCCGTACCGGCCGGTCGGCTCGCCCATCGCCCAGCACGCGGTCCGGCTGGCAAGGCAGTTGGGCTTCCAGCCGACCGTGCACGAGTTCGACGACGAGGTCGAGTCGATCATCGGGGGCAACGCCGAGGCCCCCGGCCTGCTGCTGCTCGACCGGTGGGCGCTGCGCGACCCGCACCGGCGCGAGCTGGTGCGGCGCTTCGACCGCTCGGACGCCACCTGGGTGAGCGTCCTGGAACCGTGGAACGCCGACGACCCGGAGTGCGAGGAACAAGCCGGTGAACTGGGCGACCTGAGCGACGACGCCCTGCGCATCACCCGGCGCGCGAGCCGCCCCAGCTTCCTCGGCGCCGCCGGCCCGACCGGGCTGCACTCGCTGGAGGACTTCGACGACGCATTGCCCCGCGCCGCGATGAAGGCCAAGTACGCCTTCGAGGGACGCACCAGGGCCGAACCCGAGGAACCGCCACCGCCCAGGCCCAGCCTGCGCGACGCGTTCCGGCGCGGGGGAGGCGGCTACGGACCGGACGGATCCGGGCCGGACCCCTTCGACGAGGACCGGAACCAGGGCAACGGCCGGGGCGCCCGGGACGACGGCCACCGTGACCCCGGCCACCGCGACCGCCCCGGCGAGCGCACCGGCCACCGCAACGACCCGTACCGCGAGCACGACCCGTACCGCGACGACGGCGATGACCCCGATGACGGGATGGCGCCCCTGGGAGGACGAGGAAACCGATGACCGAGAACCGCACCAGGAACCTCCGCCTCGGTGGCCTCACCGCGGCCGACCTGGCCGACCGGCGGGAGGCCGAGCGGCAGGCCGCGGAGCAGGACCGCAACGGCCGGATCATCACCTTCTACTCCTACAAGGGCGGCACCGGCCGCACCATGGCCCTCGCCAACACGGCCTGGATCCTGGCCGCCAACGGCTTCCGGGTGCTCACCGTGGACTGGGACCTGGAGGCGCCCGGCCTGGCCAAGTTCTTCCACCCCTTCCTCGACCCGGCCTCGCTCGCCGGGACCACCGGGATGATGGACCTGATCGCCGAGTACCGCGAGGAGGCGCTGCGCCCGGTCGAGCACGCCGAGGGCTGGCACCTGGACTTCGCCCGGGTCCACCCGCACGCGCTGTCGCTCACCTGGCCGCACTTCCCGGCCGGCGGCAGCCTGGACTTCCTCTCCGCCGGCCAGTTCAACCGGGACTACTCCGAGGCCGTCACCCACCTCGACTGGGACATCTTCTACGACCGCTTCGACGGCGGGCAGTTCTTCGACGCCCTCAAGGCCGACATGGCCAAGCGCTACGACTACGTGCTGATCGACTCCCGCACCGGCCTGTCCGACATCGCCGAGATCTGCACCGTCCAGATGCCCGACGACCTGGTGGTCTGCTTCACCCTGAGCGACCAGTCCATCGACGGCGCCTCCCGGATCGCCCAGCACATCCACGACCGCTACCGCGAGCGCGGCATCCGCATCCTGCCCGTCCCGATGCGCATCGACGAGGGCGAGAAGGAGAAGGCGGACGCCGGCCGCGCGCTCGCCCGGGTCCGCTTCGACGGCCTGCCCACCGGCCTGGGCGGGGAGGAACTCGCCCAGTACTGGGGCTCGGTGGAGATCCCGTACCGGCCGTTCTACGCCTACGAGGAGATCCTGGCCACCTTCGGCGACCAGACCGGCACGCCCACCTCGATGCTGGCCGCCTGCGAGCGGCTGACCTCCACGATCACCGAGGGGCGGGTCTCCGGCCTGCCGCCGGTGGACGAGGCGGTACGGCTGCGCTACGTGGACGCGTTCACCCGCCGCCGCCCGTCCGTCCCCGCCGACCTCTACCTCTCCTACGTCCCCGAGGACCGGATGTGGGCGGACTGGATCGAGTCCGTCCTCACCCGGGCGGGCTTCCGGGTGCTGCCCCGCGACCTCAGCGCCGGCACCGACCCGCGCGAGGAGACCGAACGCGGCATCGACTCCGCCTTCCGGACGGTCGCCGTGCTCTCGCCCGCCTACCAGCGCTCCCCGCAGGCCCGGGCGCTGTGGGAGTCGGTGGTCAGCTCCGACCCGTCCGGCACCCGGCGCCAGCTGCTGCCCGTCCGGGTCGGCGACGTCCGGCTCACCGCGCCGTTCAGCAACCGCAACCCCGTCGACCTGGTCGGCCGCGACGAGACGCAGTCGATCCAGAGCCTGCTGCGCGCGCTCGGCCGCGGCGACGCGCCGCTCGACGACGCCCCCAACGGCGGGCCGCGCTTCCCCGGCAGTAAGCCGTCGGTGTGGGACGTCCCGCCCCGCAACCCCTCCTTCACCGGCCGCTCCGCCGTCCTGGAGCAACTGCGCAACCAGCTGCGCGGCGGAATGGCGGCCGTCCTGCCGACCCCGCAGACCCTGTACGGGCTCGGCGGCGTCGGCAAGACCCAGGTGGCGCTGGAGTACGCCCACCGCTTCATGTCCGACTACGACCTGGTGTGGTGGATCGACGCCGAGCAGACCGAGCTGGTCGCCCCGGCGCTCGCCGAACTCGCCCGCCGGCTGGGCCTGCGGGTCGGCGACTCGGTGACCGAGGCCGCCGAGGCCGCCCGGGAGGCACTGCGCCGCGGTGTGCCCACCTCGCGCTGGCTGCTGATCTTCGACAACGCCGACGAGCCCGCCGAGATCCGCCGCTTCTTCCCCGGCGGCTCCGGCCACATCCTGGTCACCTCCCGCAACCAGGCCTGGACCGGGCACGCCGAGGCGCTGGAGGTCGACGTCTTCACCCGCGGCGAGAGCGTCGAGCACCTGTGCCGGCGCGCCCGCAGCCTCTCCCGGCCGGACGCCGACCGGGTCGCCGAGGCGGTCGGCGACCTGCCGCTGGCCGTCGAGGTGGCCGCCGCCTGGCTGGACACCACCGGCACCCCGGTGGAGACCTACGTCGCCCAGCTGCACGCCGAGGCCGCCCGCGCGCTGGCCGTCGGCCGCCCCGCCGACTACCCGACCCCGGTCGCGGCGACCTGGAACGTCTCGATCGGACGGCTGCGCGAGCAGTCCCCGGCGGCGGTGCGGCTGCTGCAACTGTGCGCGTTCTTCGCACCCGAGCCGATCTCGATGAACCTCTTCTACAGCGACCAGATGATCAGGGCGCTGGTGAAGTACGACGCCGACCTCAGCGACAAGTTCATGCTGGGCAAGGTGATCCAGGCGATCGGCCGGTACGCGCTGGCGAAGGTCGACGCGGGCAGCAACAGCTTCCAGGTGCACCGCCTCGTCCAGGCGGTGATCCGGGCCGGGATGACCGCCGACGAGCAGGAAGTCGCCGTCCACGAGGTGCACCGCATCCTCACCGGCGCCCGGCCCGTCCTCGGCGACACCGACGACCCGGCCAACTGGCCCGCCTTCGACGAGATCTGGCCGCACCTGTCGCCCTCCAAGGCGCACAACTGCGACGAGGCGGACACCCGCCAGCTGCTCATCGACCGGGTCCGCTACCTGTGGAAGCGCGGCGAGCTCGACCGCGCCCGCGACCTCGGCCACGCCCTCGACGCGGAGTGGACCAGCAAGCTCGGCGAGGACGACCGGCAGACCCTGCTGCTGCGCTTCCAGCTGGCCAACGTCCTCCGCTCCCAGGGGAGTTACGCCGAGGCGCTGGCGCTGGACGAGGCGACCCTGGAACGGCAGCGGGCGCTGCTCGGCGAGCACCACCCGTACACCCTGATGACGGCCGGCTCCCTCGGCGCCGATCGCCGGGCGCTCGGCCGGTTCCAGGCCGCGCTCGACCTCGACCGCGAGATCCTCGACCAGTTCCGCGAGTTGTTCGGCGACGACAACCCGCGCACGCTCTCCATGGCGAACAACCTGGCGATCGACTACCGGCTGGTCGGCGAGAGCGAAGCCGCCCGCGAACTCGACCAGGAGACCCTCGACCGGCGCACCGCCGTCCTCGGCCCCAAGCACCCCTACACCCTCATCACCAAGTCCGCCCTCGCCCGCGACCTGCGTGAACTGGGCGACTACCGCGGCTCGGTGGAGCTGCTCCAGGAGGTCACCGCGGACTTCGGCGACGGGCTCGACCCCGGCCTGCCGGAGAGCCTGCGCAACGCCAAGTCGCTGGCCGTCTCGCTGCGCCGGATGGGCCAGCTCGCCGAGGCCCGCCGGATCACCAAGGAGACCTACGAGCGCTACCTGGAGCGCTACGGCGCCGACGCCCCCGACGCGCTGGCCTGCGCGCTCAACCTGGCCGCCGACCACAGCGCGTTCGGCGACAAGGAAGCCGCCCGCGACCTCTGCTCCACCGTCTTCGAGGGCCACCGGCGGCTGTTCGGCGACGAGCACCCGTTCACCCTGGCCTGCGCCAACAACCTCGGCATCTACCTGCGCGGCAGCGGCGACGTCCAGGGCGCCATCGAACGCGGCCGGCTCACCGTCGAGGGACTGACGCGCTCGGTCGGGCCCGAGCACCCGTACACCCTCAACGCGATGATCAACCTGGCCAACGCCTACGGCGACGACGGGCAGCTGGCGCTCGCCGAACAACTCGGCCGGGCCGCCCACCAGGGCCTGTGCGAGCGCTACTCGGCGCAGCACCCGGACGCGGTGGCCTGCGAGGCCAACCTGGCCGTCACCCTGCGGACGGCCGGCCGGCACACCCAGGCCGCCGAGCTGCGCGCGCGGTCGATCGCCGAGCTGATCCGGCAGTTCGGCGAGGAACACCCCAACACGGTGTCGGCACGCGGCTGGAAGCGGATCAACCGCGACCTGGAGCCGCAGCCGGTGTGAGGCCGTCCCGGCAGGGGGCGGGGTACGCTGCCGAACCATGGTCGACACCCCGCCCCCGGTCCTGGTCACCCGGCGCCTCGCGCCCGGCGTCATCGAACGGCTGACCGCCCACCACGCCGTCACCCACCACGACTCCGACCGGGCGATGGACCGGTCCGAGCTGCTCGCCGCCGTCCGCGGCCGGCAGGCCGTGCTCACCACCCTGGACGACCGGGTGGACGGCGAGTTCCTCGACGCGGCCGGCCCCGGGCTGCGGATCGTCGCCAACCACGCGGTCGGCTACCACAACATCGACCTGGCCGCCTGCGCCGAGCGCGGCGTGCTGGTCACGCACACCCCCGGCGTGCTCACCACTGCCACCGCCGACATGGCCTGGGCGCTGCTGCTGGCCGCCACCCGCCGGCTCGGCGAGGGCGAGCGGCTGCTGCGCTCCGGCGCGCCCTGGACGTGGGCGCCCAACTTCCTGCTCGGCCTGGAACTGGCGGGCACCCCGCTGGGCGTGCTCGGCATGGGCCGGATCGGGCAGGCGGTGGCCCGTCGGGCCCGCGCCTTCGACATGCCGGTCAGCTACCACAACCGCCGCGAACTGCCGCCCGAGCAGGCCGAGGGCGCCGACTGGAAGCCGCTGGAGGAACTGCTCGCGACCTCCACGGTGCTGGTCGTCACCTGCCCGCTCGGCGAGGCCACCCGGCACCTGCTGGACGCCCGCCGCCTGGCACTGCTGCCGCGCGGCGCGGTGGTGGTCAGCATGACCGCCGGAGTGGTGGACGAGGAGGCGCTGGCCGCCGCGCTGGAGTCCGGGGCGCTGTTCGCCGCCGCCGTGGACAACTTCGAGCACGAGCCCGTCGTCCCGGCCGCGCTGCTCGCCCAGGAGCGCGTGGTGCTGGCCCCGCACCTCGGCAGCGCCACCGTCGCGACCCGGCAGGCGATGGGCGGCCTGGCGGTCGACAACGTCCTCGCGGTCCTCGGCGGCGCGGAACCGCTCACCCCGGTGCGGCCCTGACCCGGTGCGGCTCCGGCCCGGTGCTGCTCTGACGCGGAGCGGCTTCGGCCCGGCTAGCCCGCCGCCCAGGCCAGGGCGGTGGTCATCACCCGGAACGCCCCGAAGTGCGCGGCGCCGGGTTCGAGGAACAGCTCGGCGGCCGGGATGTGGTCGGCCAGCCAACGGGAGTGGTCGACCGGCGAGAACTGGTCGTCCGCGCCGTGCCAGAGCCAGGTCGGGACACCTATGGACCCGACCTCGAAGCCCCAGTCGGCGGTGAAGGCCAGCACGTCGTCGATCCAGCCGTCCGCGCCGTGCCGGAACGCCTCCCGGTAGTTGCTCTGCAGCATCCGTCGCAGCCCGCTGTCGGCCACCACCTCCCGGTCGGCGGGGGACAGTTCGGTGCGCAGCCCGTTCAGCAGCCGGACCGGGTCGTCCTTGATCTGCCGGGAGCGGAACTCCATCGCGTCGGCGATCCGGCCGTGCCCGCGCTCGGCCTCCTGGTAGGCCCGGACGTTGGACGGGGTCATCCCGGCGTACCAGTCCAGGCCGGTCGCGTTGCGCGGCGCGAGGCCCACCAGCACCGCGACCCGGCTGACCCGCTCCGGCAGCAGCGCCGCACAGGCCAGTGCGTGCGGGCCGCCGCCGGAGCGGCCGAGCACCGCGAAGCTCTCCAGCCCGAACTCGTCCGCGATGGCCCGCACGTCGGCGGCCGCCGCGCTCACCCGGCGGCCGAACAGCCGGGTCGAGTCGCCGTAGCCGGGCCGGTCGTACGAGATCAGCCGCACGCCCAGCCGGTACAGCACGGTGGAGCGCGGGTGCGGACCGACCCTGCTGCCGGGCATGCCGTGCAGCAGGAACACCGGCCGGCCGCGCGGGTCGCCGAGGGACTCGACCGCGAGGGCGCGGTCGTCCGCGGTCTTGACCATCCGTAACGACACCTGCGGCCTCCTCAGTGCTCCCGGTCGGTTCGGTGCTCCGGGGCGGTTCCGTGTTCCCGCTCGGTCTCCTGCTCCCGGGCGCCGTCCCGGTCCTGCTCCCGGTCGTGCTCCTGCTCCCGGTCGGTGGTGGTGCGCACCTCCCGGCGGGCCTGCCAGGTGGTGTGCTCGCGGGAGATCGCGTCCTCGGCGTCCCGGGCCAGCCGGGCCCAGATCTCCTCCGCCTCCGGCGAGTCCAGGTCCAGCTCGGCGAGCTGGCGCTGGATCTGCGCCAGCTCCTCGGCGGCCAGCCCGTACGCGGCGGCCAGCGGCCGGTACTGGCGCAGCTGCGCCCACGCGGTGACCGACGCGGCCACGGCCGAGACGGTGCCGAGCGCGTCGTAGGTGAACGCGCCGAGCGCCCGCAGCAGGGCGAGCACCAGCCCGAGCGCGGGCAGCAGCACGCCCAGCACCCCGGCCCAGTGGCCGGTCCGGGCACAGTAGCGGGCCTTGGCGCGGTACCAGTCGTGCTGCACCTGGATCCGTTCGGCCAGGTACACCTCGCGGCGCACCGCCAGCGGCTGCTCGCGCAGGTCGCGCATCGCCGCGGTGATGTCCGCCCCGCTCCCCGCCCCGCTCCCCGGCACGGCCGCCGGGCCGTCCCGGAAGGCGCCGAGCACCCGGCCGAGCTGGAAGCGGTACAGCCCCTCGGCGTCCGGCAGGGCGCGCGGCGGCGGCTGGTAGGCGTCGGCCCGGACGGCGTACTTCCAGACCAGGGTCTTCACCGACTCGGCGGCCGCCCGGCCCTCGTACCAGAGGCCCTGCGGGTTCTGCCGGCTGATCAACACCGCCAGCGCGACCGCGCCGAGGTAGGCGACGGCGGCCGGCCAGGCCCAGGGCTCGCCGTCGGCCGAGCCGGTCGCGGCGGCGACCACCAGCAGGACCAGCTCCCAGGCGGAGAGCAGCACTGAACGGCGCTGCCCGCGAAGCGAGGCCGCGTCGGCGGCCCAGAAGAATCCGGGCAGCAGGTCCCGCTCACGCACCCACCCGGTCCGTCCCGCCCCAGACGCCATGTTCGGCCCCCACCCGTCGCTCCGGTCGCTCCGCTCTCCTGCCCCGGGCGGGTTCCCGGTACGCCTGGCGCCGCCCCGGGCGGCCCGCAATGGCCGGGAAGGCCCGGTGGTTGTCCGGTACTCCGCGTGTTCATGCCGCCACCCAGCGTGCGGGGTGCGGCGGCCCGCCGGGCGGGGGCGGATCGGTGGGTGTACGGGCGCAGGCGGGTCGGCGGGCGTACGGGCGGGGACGGGTCAGTAGGTGTAGAGGACCCGCTCGGCGTTGTCGGCCATCTGCCGGGCGTTCCACTCGGTGCCGCCCGGGACGTTGCCGGAGCGGAACAGCGGCGGGGCGGGGGCCTCCCCGGCGGCGGCCCGGTCGGCGAGGCGGCCCACCGCAGAGGCGACCACGGCCTGCATCAGCGCGCTGGTCACGATCGTGGAGACCGGGCCGAAGGTGGTCTCGGCGCCCGGGTGGGTCAGCTCGCCGTCGCCGACCGCGATCTTGCTGTCCAGCACCACGTCGCAGTGGTCCTTCAGGTAGGTGCCGGACGGGTGCGCCGAGGGCACCTCCCGCGGGTAGGCCAGCGAGGTCACCCCGACCACCTTCAGCCCGCGGTCCCGGGCGTACCGGGCCAGCTCGACCGGCATGACCTGGCGGCCGGACAGCGAGATCACGAACAGCAGGTCGCCGGTGGTCGCCGGGGTCAGGTCGAGGGTCGCGGTGGCCAGCCCGGGGACCCGCTCCAGGGCGCTCGACAGCGGAGCGGGCATCACCGTCACCCCGGCCGTCCCGGGCACGTTCAGCAGGTTCACCGGGACCAGGCCGCCCGCCCGGTAGACCACGTCCTGGGCCGGCAGCGAGGAATGTCCGGCGCCGAAGGTGAAGACCCGGCGGCCCTCGGCCATCGCCTCCGCCAGCAGCGCGGCGGCGGCCTCGATGGTGTCGGCCTCCTCCTCGCGGACCCGCTGGAGGTGGGCGATCGCGGCGTCGAAGTACCTGCCGACCAGGTCGTTCATCTGGTGCCTCCGCTCTCTGCCGGTGAGGGAGCCGGCCGGGTGGGGCGGTCCGGGTGGTCCAGACCGCCGGTGGAGAAAGCTACGGCGAGCACGGTCGCGTCCCGGCGGTCCCGCTGTCAACAGGAACGAAATGCCGTACCGGAAGCCCCCGAGCGGCCCCGGTTGTCGCCCCGGTAGGTCAGAATTGGCGATGAGGACACCGAAGAACGGAGCCAGCGGCGATGTCTGGGCTGATCGACACCACTGAGATGTACCTTCGCACCATCCTGGAGCTGGAGGAGGAGGGCATCGTCCCGATGCGCGCCCGGATCGCGGAGCGCCTGGAACAGAGCGGGCCCACGGTCAGCCAGACGGTCGGCCGGATGGAGCGCGACGGTCTGCTGCAGGTCGCCGGGGACCGTCACCTCGAACTCACCGAGGAGGGCCGGCGGCTGGCGGTGCGCGTCATGCGCAAGCACCGCATCGCCGAGTGCCTGCTCGTCGACGTGATCGGGCTGGAGTGGGAGCAGGTGCACGAGGAGGCCTGCCGCTGGGAGCACGTGATGAGCGAGACGGTCGAGCGCAAGGTGCTCGCCATGCTCGGCCACCCGACCCAGTCCCCGTACGGCAACCCCATCCCGGGCCTGGACGAGCTGGGTGACGCCAAGGCCGAGGGCGAGGGCTTCGACGCCGGTCTCGTCCCGCTGGACAGCGTCAAGCCGGGCGACACCGGTGCCGACGTCGTGGTCCGCCGGATCGGCGAGCCGATCCAGACCGACAGTGCGCTGATGAGCACGCTGCGCCGGGCGGGCGTCCGGCCGGGCTCCACGGTCAAGGTGAACGCGGGCGTGGTCGGCGGCGTGCTGGTCGGCAGCGGCGAGAACGCGGCGGAGCTGGGCAAGGACATCGCCCAGCACGTTTTCGTCGCCCAGGCCTGAGGTTCCACCGCCCGGACCGGGGCTCCACCGCCCGGCCCGATGCCCCACCGTTCGGTACGACGACCAGGGCCCGCTGCGTTCCGTGCAGCGGGCCCTGCTCGTCCTCCCCGTCCCTCCCTGTTCCCTCCCGTCCCTCCCTGTTCCCTCCCGTCCCTCCCTGCTCCCTCCCGTCCCTCCCTGCTCCCTCCCGGCTCCCCTCCGGCGCCTCGCCCGGCTTCCCCGTCCGAGCGACCCTCCGGCGCCCCCTCACCGCAATTCCTCCCCTCGGCCGATCATGGCAATCCTTGAGCGCTGTCACTCGTACGAGGGGCTTCTGCGGTTGACCAGCGGGTAGACGGAAGCCTTATCCGGACATGCGTATGACGGGCCCCGCCTCCGGTGGGAGGCAAGGCCCGTCACTGGCGCGCGTGGTGTCGCGCAGTGCACGCCCTCGCCCGATCGGCGTAGGGCGGCCGTGCAGGGGAGGGTGAACCGGCGGGGGAGGCCCCGCTCAGCCCACCGCCGCCGGCTGGGCGGCCGGGGCGGCGCGGTGGGCGGGCGCCTCGCGTCCGCAGGCGTACGCGAGCGGGCTGATCAGCTCGGCGGCGTCGGGCAGCCAGCGGTTGAGCGCGGAGGGGGAGCGGGCCCACTGGGCGTACCCGGTGGAGCCGATCCGGGACGGCGGGGCGACCGTCCAGTCCCCCTCGCCGCGGGCGACCAGGTCCAGCCGGCCGGGCGGCCAGCCGAGCTTGCGGAGCATCTCCGGGAGCTTGGCCGCGACCCCGGGCAGTACCAGGAAGTGCAGCCGGCGGCCGATCCGTCCGGGCGCGGCGGGCAGCACCGCCACCGGGCCGAGCTGGAGATCCATCCGCTCCATCCGGGCCAGCGCCAGGCAGCCGGCCGTCTCCGGCACGTCCAGGACGTCGAAGGAGCGCCCGGTGGGCAGCAGGATCGAGGCCTGGGGCCGCTCGGTCCACCAGCGCCGTACCGCCCCCGGCCCCGCGCTCGCCTTGCGGGCCCAGTCCGCGTCCAGCGGGTGGGCGCCCGGCAGCGTGCAGCGCAGGTCGCCGCAGGAGCAGCGGGCGGGCCCGTCGCCGTCGATCAGCCAGGCGCCCGGAGCGACCTCCCAGTGGCGGTTCTCGGCGTAGCCGACGGCTTCGATGAGCAGCGGGGGCAGGCCGGCGTTCTCGTCCTGGCCGGAGGCGTCGGGGATGTCTTCCACACGCTGCTCAACTACCGTGTGTGAGCCTGGTTACGGCCCGGAGGTGCCCGGTTGGGTGCATCCCGGCAATGTCACCCGTTCCGGTTACTCAACCGAGTTGGGGCGGCCGAAGGCGGGCGCAGCGGGGGCGCACGGGAGCATTTCCCAGGGCGCAAGGGGGGTGCGGATCGTCACCGTGGGTATCCCGCTGGCGTTGCTGATCGCTAACCTGGTGTCAGATTCCTTGGACGGTCGGACAGTCGGCAACAGATCAGCAGAATCGTCGCCCGCCGGCCGGGACCGGAGGGTGTGGGGAGGCGAAGCCCAATGGCCGCGAGACCACTCGTCGCACGACAGCCCAACGAGCGTCTGCAGCAACTGATCCAGGAGGCCAGCTGCTCCAACGCCGGCCTGGCCCGGAGGGTCAACCTCTGCGGTGCCGAGCACGGTCTGGACCTGCGGTACGACAAGACCTCCGTCGCCCGCTGGCTGCGCGGTCAGCAGCCGCGCGGACAGGCCCCGGCGGTGATCGCCGAGGCCCTGGGCCGCAAGCTCGGCCGCAGCGTGTCGGTCGAGGAGATCGGCATGGCGGACGGCAAGAACCTCAGCTCGGGCATCGGGCTGCAGTTCGCCCCGACGCTGGGCGCCGCCCTGGAGCAGGTCTGCGAGCTCTGGCGCAGCGACGTCGGCCGGCGGGACTTCCTCACCGGGGCGACGGTCGCCGCTTCCGCGCTGGTGGAGCCCAGCCGGGACTGGCTGATCACCCCGCCGGACCCGGTCGTGGCGCGCGCCGGCGGTCCCCGGGTCGGCCCGACCGACGTGGCCGCGATCAAGGCGACCACCGCGATGCTGGTCGACCTGGACCACCGCTTCGGCAGCGGGCACGTGCGCCCGGTGGTGGTGCACTACCTCAACTCGGTGGTCTCCGGCCTGCTCGGCGGCGCCTACCGGGAGGAGACCGGCCGCCAACTCTTCGCCGCAGTGGCCCGGTTGACCGAGCTGGCCGGCTACATGGCGGTGGACACCGGGCAGCCGGGGCTGGCCCAGCGCTACTACATCCAGGCGCTCCGGCTCGCCCAGGCGGCCGACGACCGCGGCTACGGCGGCTACGTGCTGGCCGCCTCGATGAGCCACCTGGCGGCCACCCTCGGCAACCCTCGGGAGATCGCCCAACTCGCCCGGGCCGCACAGGAGGGCGCCCGGTCGGTGGCCACCCCGACGGCGATGGCGATGTTCTACGCCGCCGAGGCCCGCGGCCACGCCCTGCTCGGCGACGCCCGCTCCTGCGAGGCGGTGTCGGCCAGAGCGCTGGAGATGATGGAGAAGCGCCGCCCGGAGGACGACCCGGACTGGATCGTCCACTTCGACGACGCCTACCTCGCGGACGAGCTGGCCCACTGCCACCGGGACCTGGAGCAGGCCGGCCAGGCCGAGCACTACGCCCGCCGGGCGCTCGACCTGCACCCGCCGACCCGCGTCCGGCGCCGCGCGGTGGACCTGGTGCTGCTGGCCACCGCCCAGCTGCAGCAGCGGGACCTGGAACGCGCCTGCGAGACGGGCACCCAGGCCGTCCGGCTGCTGAGCGGGCTGCGCTCCAACCGGGGCGTGGAGTACCTGGACGAGTTCCGGCGCCGGCTGGAGCCCTACCGGGAGCAGCGGGTGGTCCGGGAGTTCCACGCCAGAGCGGACGCGGAGGCGGCCTGACCAGCGGCGGACCCGTACCGTCTGTGCAGGGAGCGTGACGGATGTCCCGCCCGCGTGGTCACCCGGTGAGGCGAACCGGTAGCGTGGGCGCGACGTCCAAGGAACTGTGATGCTCCCAAGAACCGACGAGATGTGGTCCGCCGTCAGCGCGCGGTCCTGCACAGGTGAGGAATCGCGTTGAGTCAGCGCCGCTCGTACCCCAACTCGGGTGATTTCAACCTGGACGACCTGTTCCGCCCCGAGCCCGGCCAGCCGCAGGGCCAGCCGGGCCAGCCGCAGTTCCAGGGGCAGCCGCAGTTCCAGGGTCAGCCGGGACAGCCGCAGGGGCACTCGGCGGTGCCGCCGGTGGGGCAGCCGTCCGGGCAGCCGGAGTACCTCGGCGAGGGCGCGCACGCGCTGCCGACCCAGGCCGTGCCCGCCCAGCCGATGCCGGGCCAGCCGATGCCGGGCCAGTCCATGCCCGCGCCGGGCGCGCCGTGGGGTGCGCCGCAGCCCGGGTACGGCGTCCCGCAGGGCGACCCGGCCCCGGAGACCCAGTACCTGCCGCCGTACCCGGTCGGCGATCCGCAGGGGGGCGGCTACCCCGCGCCGCAGACCCAGCCGGGCTTCCCGCAGCAGCAGTCCGCGCCCGGCTACGGGTACCCGCCGGTCGCGAGCCCCGTCGCGCACCCCCAGCCGGCCTACCCGGCGCAGGACTACAACCAGGGCTACGCCCCGGACCGCGGGCAGGGCTTCGACGCGACCCAGGGCGGCGGGTCCGTCCGCGGCGGTCGCCCGTCCAACAAGCTGATCATCGGCGGGGTGGTGGCGGGCTGCGCGGCGGCCGGCATCCTGGTCGCCGTCCTGATGAGCGGCGGCGACGACACCAAGGGCGGCGGGAAGGCCACCCCGGTGGCCGCGACCACCGCCGGCACGGCCCCCGCCACGGCGAGCGCGAGCGGCTCCGGCACCGCCGTCGACCCGGACGTCAAGGCGCAGGCGCAGCCGCTGTCGGACCTGCTGGGCACCGCGAGCGACAGCCGCAGCTCGGTGGTCTCCGCGGTCGCCTCGGTGCAGAAGTGCGACAAGCTGCCGGACTCCCAGCAGGCCCTCACCGCCGCGGCCGGCAAGCGCCGCGAGCTGCAGACCAAGCTGGGCCAGCTGAAGACGGACAAGCTGCCCGGCGGCCAGCAGCTGGTCGAGCAGCTGAACGCGGCCTGGGCCGCCTCGGCCCAGGCCGACGACGAGTACGCGGCGTGGGCGCAGGACGCGCAGGCCTCCTGCGACGCGAAGAAGCAGGACAACCAGCACTACAAGAACGCCGTCCAGGCCAGCGGCACCGCGACCAACGCGAAGAAGCAGGCCTCCACGCTCTGGAACACGATCGCCGGCCAGACCGGCCTGCCGTCGCGCAGCGACGGCGACCTGTAGCCGGGGCCGACGGGCGCGGGCGGCCGACGGGCCCGGGCGGACGACGGGTGGAGGCGGGCCGGGGTCGGCCCGCCCCGTCGCGCGTCACGCCGGCGGACGGCCCCCGGCGAGCACCCAGCGGACGTCCACGAAGCCCGGCTGCTGCAGGGTCATCCGCCCGTTCCTGACCACCTGGTACGTGACCCAGGTGTTCACCAGCCGGGGCGACGCCGTGCTGGGCAGCATGCTCGTGGTGCCCCAGTTCAGCGGCGGGGTGATCCCGGTGTCGATGCCCTCGCCGGCGTCCAGCAGCCCGGTGATCGACTTCGGGGTGACCGGCTTGCCGGCCTCCGACAGCTTCTGCGCCACCGTCCGGAACACCTCGTACGCGACCCAGGTGGTCTGCACCCCGGGGTCGGAGACGTCGATGGTGCTGCCGCCGGTGGTGTCCGCGCGCACCACCGCGCGCAGCCCGTCCCAGATCTTCGCCGACTCCGGCGGGTACCAGCTGGTGACGTAGGCGCCGCTGAGCGGGCCGGAGTCGCCGCCGGTGGAGTCGACCACCGACTGCTGCACGCTGCCGATCACCGAGGCGATCCGGGTGTTCTTCGGGTTCAGCCGCCGGTAGGAGTCCAGCAGGTTGCCGGTCGGCTCGGCGGTCAGCGCGCTGGTGATGCAGTTGCCCGGCTCGTCCTTGCCGATCGCCTTGCGGACGACCTGGGTGTAGTCGGACGACTGCTCGGGCGCCTTGACGTCCAGTAACCGCAGCCCGGCGGGCCGCAGCGCGGTGCCCAGGTAGCCGATCAGGTTGTCGCCGGCCGGGGTGTCCGGGCGGACCAGGGCCACGCTCTTGCACCCGGCGTCCACCAGCTGGCGGCCGCTGCCCGCGATCAGGGCCGGCATGCCGCCGTCCACCGGGTAGGACAGCGGGCTGGAGAACTCCGGCTGGGAGAGCCCGTACCCGCCGATCAGCGGGATGCCGGCGCGCTCCAGCACCGGCATGAAGGCCTCGCCCCACTGGCTGTAGGAGCCGATCACGGCGACCACCTTGGCGTCCACCGCCTGCTGGGCGCAGGCACGGGCGCCGTCGGCGGAGTTGTGCTCGTTGCAGGTGATCACCCGCAGTCGGCGGCCGTTCAGCCCGCCCTTGATGTTGACGTCCTGGCCGATCGCGGAGGCGAGCGCGGTCATGCCCGGCCGGTCGGCGGAGCCGGTCCCGGACGGGGCCCACGTCATCACGGTCAGCTCGCCGCCGCCGCCGCTGGAGGCATCGGCCGGTCCGCCGCACGCGGAGGCCGAGAAGAGGGCGGGGAGCAGCGTCGCAGCGGTCGCGGCGGCGGCGATCGGACGTCGGCGGCGGCGCCGCCCGATCGGCGGACGGGCCTGGAACGAGTCCCTTCGGCTGGTCATCGGTCTTCCCTCTCTGGGGCGCACTCCGGCGCACCGGAATCAGCCAAGCCCCGGTGCCACAAGCCGAGAGGGCCGAAGTGTGAACGATCGGAAAACGAAGGCTGAAATCCGGTGGAGTACGCGTGTAGATTCCGGAGTGGAGTACGAACGGACGAGGAACGTACGATCGTTGACCATGTCCGCCAGCACAGATTCTTCGCACCGGTCCGCCCGAAACCCTTCTCGTCCGGGGCACCGCTCCAGCACCATGGGCGGCATGCCGCTCAACGACCTGCCCTGGTGGCGCTGGCGAGCCCGACTGCGCTCGGCGCTGCACATGCTGTCCGACCCCGGTTTCCAGCAGGAGGCCTGGCTGGCCGGCCGGGAGGGCTACGGGGACGTGACCGACGCCGTCTACCGGCTGGTCGAGGACACCTGGCTGGACCGCTGGTCCGCCGAGAAGTACGTGGGCACGATCTTCCGGGACCCGGCCGAGGCCGCGCTGGTCGACGTCGCGGTGCTGCGCGCGGTGCAGATGCTGCACGAGGTGGGTGCGGACGCCCCGGCCTCCGCCTACCTCGGCCACCCCGGCTGGCCGGAGACCGTCCGGGCCGCCCGCGAGGCGCACGTGCTGCTGGCCGTGGGCGACGGGGACGACCCGGACGCGGCGCCCAAGTCGCTGGACGTGCTGCGCATCCTCACCCAGGTCTGACCCGCGGGGGGGCGGCGGCCCCGGTCGGACGGAGCCGTCCCGCAGTACGGGCAGCGGGGCGGCGGCTGTCCAGGATGTGACACGCTGGACCGTCCACCGCACGCCACGAACTCAGAACGGGATACCCCCACGTGGAACAGCAGCCGGCCGGCGCCCAGTACGTCCTCACGCTGTCCTGCCCCGACAAGCAGGGCATCGTCCACGCTGTCTCCAGCTACCTCTTCATGACCGGCTGCAACATCATCGACAGCCAGCAGTTCGGGGACGCCGACAGCGGACTCTTCTTCATGCGGGTGCACTTCTCCGCCCCCGAGCCGGTCACCGCCGACAAGCTGCGGGCCAGCTTCGCCGCGATCGGCGCCTCCTTCGGGATGGACTGGCAGCTCCACCCGACCGAGGAGCGGATGCGGATCATCCTCATGGTCAGCAAGTTCGGGCACTGCCTGAACGACCTGCTGTACCGCACCCGGATCGGCGCGCTGCCGGTGGAGATCGTCGCGGTGGTCTCCAACCACACCGACCTGCAGGACCTGACCGAGGGCTACGGGATCCCGTTCCACCACATTCCGGTCACCAAGGACACCAAGGAGCAGGCCGAGCAGCGGCTGCTCGACCTGGTCGCCGAGGAGCAGGTCGAACTGGTCGTGCTGGCCCGCTACATGCAGGTGCTCTCCGACCAGCTGTGCACCGAGCTGTCCGGCCGCGTGATCAACATCCACCACTCCTTCCTGCCGAGCTTCAAGGGCGCCAAGCCGTACCACCAGGCGCACGCCCGCGGGGTGAAGCTGATCGGCGCCACCGCGCACTACGTCACGGCCGACCTGGACGAGGGCCCGATCATCGAGCAGGAGGTGGCCCGGGTCACCCACGACGTCAGCCCGGACCAGCTGGTCGCGCTCGGCCGGGACGTCGAGTGCCAGGCGCTGGCCCGCGCGGTGAAGTGGCACAGCGAGCACCGGGTCCTGCTCGACGGCGCCCGTACCGTCGTCTTCGCCTGAGCCTCAGGGCCGGGACAGCAGCGGGAGCGCGTGCAGCACCTCGCGCACCGCGGCGCGGTCACCGTGCTCGCCGACCGGCAGCCGGTCCGGGTCACGGTGCGCGGCGGCCAGCAGGCAGAGCTCCAGGCCGTCCAGCACCATCGACGCCACCGGCTCCCCGCCGGGCGGCCCCGCGTCCGGGCTGCCGCTGCCGCCCGTGCCGTCGGCGCCGTCCAACGGGACCAGCCACTCGCCGCTCGCCGGGCCGTCGACCACCAGCCGCAGCCGACGGGCGGCCGGGTGCCCGCCGTCCCGCGCGGCCGGCGCCCCGGCGTGCTCGGGACGGGCGGCGCGCAGGCCGGCCAGCGCCCGGGGGAGCAGCCGGACCACCAACTCCACCATCTGCCGCAGGTGCTGCGGCGCCGGCGGGTCGTACGGGTAGGCGACCGCGCGGGCCACGTCCTCGCCGTGCACGTAGCACTCCAGGGCGCGGTCCACGAAGGCGTCGCGCAGCGGCAGCACCGCGCAGCCGTAGTCGACCGGGGTGTTGCCCTGCGGGGCGAGCGCGGCGCTGCGCACCAGGTCGTGGGTCTGCCGCCGCCACCGGGAGCGCACCGACTGCGGGGGCAGGGCGCCCTGGTCGCCGAGCAGCCGGGCGGTGCGCGCGGTGATCGCGGCGTACCGGCCGCCCTGCGGCGGGACGCGCGGTGCCGCGGGCGGCCCGGCCGGGTCCTGCGGCGGCACCCGTCGTCCGGTGGCCGCGGCGGCGGCGCCCGGGGCGGGGGCGCCCGGGGCGACGGGCACCGGGTCGGGCAGGCCGAGGGCGAGCGCCAGGAAGCCGTCCACCGCGGTCAGTCGGGAGAGCACCTCGGCCGGGCGCAGCCGCTCGGTGCCGCCGTGCCACGGCAGTTCGGCCACCTCCTGCCACTCCTCCGGGCCGAGGTCGCGCAGCAGTGCGTCGAGCTTGGCGGTCTCCGCGGTGTACGGCATGCCCCAGGCGGGGACGGGCAGTTCGGCCGGTCGGCGGGACAGGCACCAGTCGAGCACCTGCTGGCGCAGCGAGCCGGGCTGGTCCAGCGGCTCGTCCAGGGAGAGCCAGCCGGCCGCGTCGCGCAGTCGGGCACCCTCCTCGGCGCACTCCGGGCAGCCGCGCAGGTGCTGTTCCAGGTCGGCGGCGTCGCGGGTCGGACAGGCACCGAGGGCCCAGGCGCCGAGCAGCGAGCGCAGGGCGTCGTGCTGCTCCTCAGTGCTGCTCACGTCTCCCCGTCCCCGGCTTCGTCCTGGCGGGCGCGCTCCTCGGCCAGTTCGGTGGCCAGCAGCTCCAGTCCGAGCCGCATCCGCTGCTTGGCGGCCTGCTCGCTGATGCCGAGCAGCCGGGCCGTCTCCCGGTAGGTGCGGCCGTCGTAGTACGTCACCGCGATGGTCTCACGCAGGGGTTGGGGCAGGGAGTCGACCACGTACTGGATGCGCGCGGCGGTGGCCACGGCGCGGATCTCCGCCTCGGCGCCCCGGAGGTCGCCGCCCGGCCCGTGCTCGGCGGCCCGCCGCGCCCGCAGCCGTTCGACAGCGCGGCGGTGGGTGAGGGCGCCGAGCCAGGAGCGCAGGGTGCCCTCGGCGGGGTCGAAGTCCTCGGGGTGCTCCCAGACGTGGGCGAAGATCTCCCGGGTCAGCTGGGCGGCGGCGGCCTGGTCGGCCAGTATCCGTCCGGCCAGGCCGTGCACCATCGGCGCGAGCTGGTCGTAGAGTTCGCCGAGCGCCGTCTCCTCGCCCCGCGCGAGGCGGCGTTGCAGCTGCTCGTCCCAGCGCGGGGGCCGCTCCGGGGTGGCCATCGGGAACCACCCTCCTGCCCGGGGTCGCTGGCTTACCCAACGGTATCTTGCGGCCGGTCCGCGGTGGACGGAATCCGGCAAGAACGGAACCGGTCCTCGCGGATCGCGGGTTCGCCGTGGACCGTCGGCTCGGGCGGACTGTCGGCCGGGCGTGGACCGTCGATCGGGCGGGGACGGTCACATGGTGCGACGGTCCGTTCGTGGGACCGTCCGCCGATGCCGCTGTTCGAGACCGGCTGGACATATGTCGCACGGGTGGTTCGCGAGTGGCGGGCGGGGCACCGGGGGTGTCCGGCGGTAGGTTCCGGACCAGGGCGTGGCCGACGACCCGCGCCGGATCCGCGCGAGCAGCCGGACGCGCCCGCTGGGACCGGCGGTTCGGCCCGGGCCGGACGAGCGCCGGTACGAGGCTCGTGAGAGTGAGCGGGACAGTATGCACTGCCCTGTCCCCCGATCGCCGGAATATGCCCGAAGCGCTTGCTGCGGTCCGTCGGCCCGCTCATCCTGAGGCGTATTCGTGTCGCGGCCGGTGCGCGACCGACGAGTCGGCGCGGACGAGTGGGCGCGGGTGGACGGACCGGGCGGTCGCCCGGGTGCGGCCCGGGTGGCGCCGGGCGGAGTGCGAGGGCCCGCCGGCCGGTCGATCCGGCCCGATCGGGACTTAGGCCGAACTGCGAGTGCGGGTGGTGGAGCGGTGCAGGTTCTTCAGGTACAGCTTGCGGTGCAGGCGGACCCCGCCGAGGTCGGCCGGGCCCGTCGGTGGGTGCGCTCGCGGCTGCTGAACCACGGGGTGGACCCGGACGCGCCGATGGCCGAGACGGTGGTGCTGGTGGTCTCGGAGCTGGTGACCAACGCCGTGGTGCACACCGGCTGTCCGGCGGTGCTGCGGCTCTGCCTGCCGATGACCGAGGAGGAGCCGCGGGAGGCGAGCGGGTCGGTCGCCCCCCTGCGGGTGGAGGTCGCCGACGCGAGCCAGGCCGCCCCCACGCCGCGGCACGCCGGGGCCGACGAGGACGCGACCAACGGGCGCGGCCTGGAGCTGGTCGAGCTGCTCTGCGAGCGCTGGGGCTGGTACCCGGACGGCTCGGGCAAGCGGGTCTGGTGCGAGATCGGTGCCGACGCCCGGCCGGCCGATCCGCTGGCCGACGTGGACTGGGCGGCTTTGGCGCAATAGCGGCTTTCCCGGTGGCCGCGGCGCCGTGGCGATCACCGGCCGAAAGGTGACGCAACCATTCCGAATTTCCGACTACCCATTGACGTGACGTATCCGACTGATCACGCTTGGGTGCGGCTCTCCGACGCGAGGGGACGCCGAGGGGTTCGTCCGTCCACCGCCGCGGTGCCGCTGTCCAGGGGGATCGTGTCAGCGAGGGGGCCGCGGACTGCCGGTCGCGGACCGTTCCTCGGCGAGTGCGGAGGCCGCGGCGCGGGTTCAGGGCCCGCGCGTCGCGGTTGGATGGCGGTGTGCCGTGCCGTGCTCGGGGTGCGCGCGGCCTGCCGCCATCCACTGCGTCTCCGTGGAGCGGCGGAATCCGGCCACCACCGGGGCCGGTTCCGGGGCCTCGCCCGTGCGTTGCCCGTGCTGTCGCCGGCGGATCCGTCGACGAGTCCGCCGGTGGGCCTGCCCACGGACTACCGGGGGGCGGCGCGGAAGGTGCGCCGGTAGGCGCTGGGCGCCACGTCGAGGCGGCCGCGCAGTTGCAGCCGCAACGAGGCGGCGGTGCCGAAACCGGACTCCCGGGCGACCTGGTCGATCGTCAGATCGGTGCGTTCCAGCAGCTGGCGGGCGCGTTCGGTGCGCTGGGTGGTGATCCACTGGCCGGGGCTGGCGCCGGTCTCCTCGCGGAACCGCCGTGTGAAGGTCCGTACGCTCATGCCCGCCCGGTCGGCGAGGAGGCGCAGGGTGAGCGGCCGGTCCAGGTGCTCCAGCGCCCAGGCGCGCACCGCGGTGGTGCCGTGGTCGCCGGCGTCCACCGGGCTCGGGGCCTCCACGTACTGCTTCTGGCCGCCCTCGCGCCACGGCGGCACCAGGCAGTTGCGGGCCACCGCGTTGGCCACCGCGCTGCCGTGGTCGCGGCGCACCACGTGCAGGCAGAGGTCCACCCCGGCGGCGACCCCGCCGGAGGTGAGGATGTCGCCGTCGTCGGTGTAGAGCACGTCCGGGTCGAGCCGCACCGCGGGGAACAGCCGGGCGAAGCGGTCGGTGTAGCGCCAGTGGGTGGTGGCCGGGCGGCCGTCCAGCAAGCCGGCGGCGGCCAGGATGAACGAGCCGGTGCAGATCGACATCAGCCGGGTGCCGGGCCGGATCCGGGCCAGCGCGGCGGCCAGTGCGGGGGTGAAGCAGGCGTCGGCGACCGCCGGGCTGGAGTCGGCGGAGGCCGGGACCACCACCGTGTCGGCCCGTTCCAGGAGTTCGGGACCGTGGTCGACGGCGACCCGGAAGTCGGCGCTGGTGGCGACCGGCCGCCCGTCCAGAGTGCAGGTGGCCACCTCGTAGAAGGGCCGTCCGGCCGGGTCCTTGGCGCCGCCGAAGATGCGGGCCGGGATGCCGAGTTCGAAGGCGATCACGCCCTCCAGGGCGAGTACCGCGACCAGGTGCGCCATGAGGTCTCCTCGGCTGTCGGTGAATCCGGGACAGCGTACGCCGGGTCATGGCCCGATCCTTGCGAAAGCTGTCATTCAGGCCACTCGTCCGGGGCGCGGCGGCCCGGAACACTCGTCGCGTGACCGAACGCAGCGCCCTCGCCCCCACGCCCCTCCCCGATCCGGCCGACTCCGGTCCGGCCGTTCCCGGCCCGGCCGTTCCCGATCCGGCTGCCGCACGGCCGGCCGGCCCCGAACGGGCCGCGCAGGCCGGGCGCCCCCGGGTGCACTACGCCTGGGTGGTGGCCGGCGTCTCCCTGCTCGTCCTGCTCGGCTCGGCCGGCTTCCGCTCCACCCCGAGCCTGATGATGGACGCCCTGCACAACGAGTTCGGCTGGTCGCTCGGGACCATCTCCAGCGCCACCTCCGTCAACCTGACCCTCTACGGCCTCACCGCCCCGTTCGCCGCCGCCCTGATGGACCGGTTCGGGGTGCGCCTCGTGGTGGTCTGTGCGCTGCTGACCATCTCGGTCGGCTCCGGGCTCACCATGCTGATGCGCGAGCCCTGGCAACTGGTGCTCTGCTGGGGCGTGCTGGTCGGCCTCGGCAGCGGCTCGATGGCCGGCGCCTTCGCCACCACCATCACCGGTCGCTGGTTCCGGGCTCGCCAGGGCCTGGTCACCGGCGTACTGACCGCCGCCGGCGCGGCCGGGAACCTGGTCTTCCTGCCGGTCGGCGCCTGGCTGGTCGAACAGCACGGCTGGCGCTCGGCCGTGGTCGTGGTCTCGCTCGCCGCCAGTGCCGTCGCCGTCCCGGTCCTGCTGCTGATGCGCGAGCGGCCCGCCGACGTCGGCCTGCTCCCGTACGGCGCCACCGAGGAGCCGCCGGCCCCGCCCGTCGGTGACACCCGCGCGCTGGCCCGCTCGCTGCGGGTGCTGCGCTCCGCCGCCCGCACCCGGGCCTTCTGGCTGCTGGCCGGCTCCTTCGCGATCTGCGGCGCCACCACCGCCGGCCTGGTCGGCACCCACTTCATCCCGGCCGCGCACGACCACGGCATGCCGGTCACCACCGCGGCGAGCCTGCTCGCCCTGATCGGCGTCTTCGACGTGGTCGGCACCGTCTTCAGCGGCTGGCTCACCGACCGGCTCGACTCCCGGGTGCTGCTGACGGTCTACTACGGGCTGCGCGGCCTCTCCCTGCTCCTGCTGCCGCAGCTGCTGGCCGGCTCGCTGCACCCGCCGATCCTGGCCTTCGTGGTCTTCTACGGCCTGGACTGGGTCGCCACCGTGCCGCCGACCGTCGCGCTGTGCCGCCGGCACTTCGGCGAGGACGCCCCGATCGTCTTCGGCTGGGTCCTGGCCGCCCACCAGATCGGTGCGGCCGTCGTCGCCGGGCTGGCGGGCCTGGCCCGCGACGCGCTCGGCAACTACGACCTGACCTGGTACGGCGCCGGCGGGCTGTGCGCGGTCGCGGTCGGGCTCTGCCTGGCGCTGCGGACCGGGCGGACCGACCGGCCGGGCACGACCGGTGCCGGCGGTGCTGCCGGTGCCGCCGGTGCTGCCGGTGCTGCCGGTGCCGCCGGTGCCGGCGGGAAGGCTGTCACCGCGGAGGTCTAGGCTCCGCTCCATGGCGCTCACCTTCACGCTGGATCCCAAGCTCGACCCCGACCTGCGGACGGAGATCGTCCGCCTCTGGACCGACGTGACCAACGCCGGCGGCGCGGTCGGCTTCGTGGCGCCGGTCACCGAAGAGGAGGTGTGGGACACCGCCGACCACCAGTTCGACGGGGTCGGCCCGGACGGTCCGGACCGGCTGCTGGCCGCGCACGACGCCGACACCGGCCGGCTGGTGGGCGTGCTGTTCTTCGCGTCGATGCGCTTCGGCCCGATGGAGCACTGGCGGATGCTCAAGCGGGTCATGGTGCACCCCGACTGCCAGGGCCGGGGCCACGGCGCCGAGTTGCTCGCCGAGGCCGAGCGGGTCGCCAGGGAGTGGGGCCTGCAGTCGCTGCGGCTCACCGCGCGCGGCGGCCTGGGGCTGGAGAAGTTCTACGCCCGCAGCGGCTACCGCGAGGTCGGTCGGGTGCCGGCCGCGATCCGGGTCGCCCCCGGGGACGACCGCGACGACATCACGATGTGGCTCGATCTGCGCTGATCCCGGGCCCCGGGCGGCTGCGGCCGGCCGCGGCGGGCGGCCCGCCCTCCTCGTCCGGCACCGGGCAGGAGGGGCCCCGGCCGGGCCGGCCGTCAGGCATGCTTGACTGGAGGACCCGCCCCGACCCCGCCGGCCGCCCCGCCGGCCCGCCCCGCGCAACGAGAAGGATGTGTTCCAGTGAGCAGCAACGGCCCGGGAAAGTCGCACGCCACGCTCCGCTACACCTCCATGCGGGTCAGCATCTTCCTCGGGTGCCTGCTGGTGGCCCTGCTGCTCGGGCACTTCCAGATCATTCCGGTCAGCGGCGAGGCGGGCGTGATCTTCCTCTTCCTGCTGGCCGCGATCGCCTCCGCGCCGCTCAGCTACGCGCTGCTGAGCAAGCAGCGTGACGAGATGTCCGCCCAGATCAGCGGCAAGGTCACCGGGATCCGCAGCCGTACCGCCGACCGGATCGCCGCGCAGAACGCCGAGGAGGACGCCGCCGACGACGCCGCCCGCGCGGCGACCGCCGGGCAGAACTGACCCCGGCCCCACCCCCGACCGCCCAGCCGCCGCCGCAGCCGCCGTGCCCGCCACCCCGGATCCCGTGCCGTCCGAGCAGCCGGTCGAGCTGCAGTCCGAGCCGTCCGCGCAGCCGTCCGGTTCGTCGCCCAACTCATCGCCCGACTTGTCGTCCGGTTCGTCGCCCGAGTCGTCGTCCGCCGAGAGCGAGCTCGGGACCTGGCCGGCGCCCGTGCGCCGGCCCACCGGGCGGGACGTGGCCCGGCTCGCCGGGGTCTCCCAGGCCACCGTGTCGCTGGTCTTCTCCGGTGCCGAGGCCGGGCGGCGGGTCTCCGAAGCCACCCGGCAACGGGTCCGGGAGGCCGCCCGCAGCCTCGGCTACCGTCCGCAGGCGGCCGGCCGGCAGCTGCGGCTGGGCCGCAGCGGGATGATCCTGCTCGCCGTGCCGAACCTCCAGGGCCCGTTCTTCGGCCGGGTGCTGGACGGTGTCCACCAGGAGGCCGGCCGCAACGGCCTGGCCGTCGTGGTGAGTTCCGGCTGGGGCAGCGCCACCCTCGCCGAGGCCGCCACCGCCGGGCGCTTCGACGGCCTGCTGATCTGCTCCCCGGACGACAGCCAGCTCGGTGAGCTGCCCGCCGACACCTCCGCCGTCTTCCTGGACGCCGACCCGGGCACCGACCGCACCCGCCCGACCGTCGAGCTCGACGTGGCCGGCGGGATGCGCGCCGCCGTCGAGCACCTGGCCGCGCTGGGCCACCGCCGGATCGGCCGGCTGCGCTCCACCCACTCCGCGTACACCTTCCGGGTGCGACAGGCCGCCTTCGAGCGGGCGGTGCGGGAACTCGGCCTGGACGTCGTGGAGTTGGGCGTGAGCCTGAACGAGGGGCACCGGGCCGCGCGGACCGTGGCGGACCGGCTGCTGGCGCGGTCGGACCGGCCGCGCGCGGTGATCTGCGACGACGACGTGGTCGCCTCCGGGGTCTACCAGGCCGCCGCCGAGCTGGGGCTGCGGGTGCCGGAGGACGTGTCCGTGGTCGGTATGGACAACGTTCCGGTGGCCGCGCTGCTCGCCCCGCCGCTGACCACCGTCGACCTGCCCGGCGAGGAGCTGGGCCGGGCGGGCGCCGCCGCGCTGGCGGGCCTGTTGCGCGGGGAGCGGGTGGAGCCGGTCGCGCCGCTGGCCACCTCGCTGGTGCTGCGGGCCTCCACGGCCTCGGCGTAGCGCCCCGGTCCCGGAGGTTCGCCCGGCCGGACCGGACGGGGAGAGGACTGCGCCCACCGGCCAGACCACCGGTGGGCGCAGTCGTTCGTGGGGTGGGCTCAGCCCACCGGGACGGGCCGGGCCGCGCCCGGTACGACCGGCGCCGGGTGGAACCAGCGCCGGGAGCCGAACAGCAGCAGCCCGCCGAGGGCGATCCCGCCCGCCGCGCACAGCGCGACCGACTGCAGCGAGCTCTCGGCGAGGCTGCCGGAGACGGCGTAGCCGAGCGAGTTGCCGGTGGCGAACAGCGTGACCAGCCAGGCGAAGGCCTCGGTGACGGTGCCGGTCGGCGCCAGCTCGGCGACCAGTACGAACGCCGCCGCGAGCAGGGGCGCCAGCATGATCCCGGAGAGGAAGGCCAGTGCGGCCATCGGGTACGGCCCGGGCAGGGCGATCAGCGGCAGGTAGCTGGCGGCCATCGCGACCGCCATCACCCAGGTGCGGGTGGCGGTGGTGTGCCGCCACTTGACCGCGCCGTAGGCGAGCGCGCCGAGCAGTCCGCCGAGCGCCGCCAGCGCCAGCAGGGTGCCCGCGCCGCCCGGCAGCGCGCCGGTGTGGCGTTCGGCGTAGGCGATGAACAGCACGTTCTGCGCGCCGACGGCCCAGCCGGCCCCGGCCAGCCCGACCAGCAGCAGCACCAGGCCGGGGGAGCGCAGCGGTCCGAGCAGTCCGGCGGAGTGCTCGCGGACCGGGGCGCGCCAGGCCCTGGCGGGTGCGGTGGTGGCCACGATCAGGGCGCCGGCCAGGCCCAGTCCGGCGGCCACCCAGAGCGCGACGACCGGGCTGAACAGGCCGGCGATCCCGGCGACGGCCAGCGGCCCGGCGACGTAGAGGATCTGCTGGGAGGCGGAGTCGAAGGCGTAGGCGGTGTCGAGCTGCTCGGCCTCGACGACGTCCGGCCAGAGCGAGCGCAGGCAGGGCTCCAGCGGGGGCATGGCGAGGCCGGCGACCGCGGCGCCGACCGGCGCGGCGAGCGCGGAGCCGGGGGAGAGGGCGAGCAGGGCGTATCCGCCGCCGGCCACCACGGCCGAGGCGAGCAGGACGCGCGGCTGTCCGGTGCGGTCCACGATCCGGCCGAGCACCGGCCCGCCGACGGCCGCCGAGATCGCGTACGCGGCGGTGGCCAGCCCGATCCGCCCGTACGGCGCGCCGGCCTCGCGCAGGGCGAGGGCGATCACCAGGGCGGTCATGCCGGCGGGCAGGCGGCCGAGCAGGGTGCCGAGGAGCAGGCGGGTCACGTGCGGGGCGCGGAGCAGGGCGAGGTAGCCCATCGGCGTCTTCTCCGGTCTGGGCAGGCGGGGGCGGGGACGCCGTCAAGGTTATACGTATAACTACTCGCCGGTCAATCGGCCTGTCGGTCCGGACTGATGGGGCGTCAGCGTCGTTCGTGTCCGGACCTCGGCAGCAAGGTAGGGAGGGGTTTCGGACGATCTCAAACAAGTACTTTGAACATCTCAAACCTTTGCTGCTAACGTATCGGCCATGTCAGCCTCAGACGCACTGCGGACGCACGGACCGGGCCTCCTGCCCGGCGCCGCCCGCCCGTGCGCTCTGACCGGTGCTGTGGACAGCCCGCGCCGTTGTCGCGCCATGCGCTGTACTGCCCTGAGCTGTACGTCGGCGGCACGCCCCTGACCGGGGCCCCGACCCCTTCCGTCCGGCCCCGCGCCGTGCCGCCCGCTCCGCCCCACACCTCACCGTTCAGCCACGCCCTCCCCCGGAGTCGCACCCCCATGTCCACAGCGCCCGAGGCGACCTCGTCGCCGTCCGTGCTCGCCCGTATCCGCAAGACACCGTTCTGGGTGCAGATCGTCGCCGGCCTGGTGCTCGGCGTCGGCCTCGGCTACCTGGCCCGCGCCGCCGACATCTCCTGGCTGGCCACCACCCTGGAGACGATCGGCAAGATCTTCGTCCAGCTGCTCAAGCTGGCCGTGCCGCCGCTGGTGTTCACCGCGATCGTGGTGAGCGTCGCCAACCTGCGCAACGTCACCAACGCGGCCCGACTCGCCACCCGCACGCTGCTCTGGTTCATGGTCACCTCGCTGATCGCGGTCGGCATCGGCCTGGGCCTGGGCCTGCTGACCAACCCCGGCAGGGGCACCAACCTGAAGACCGAGGGCCTCAAGGCGCTCGACTCCAAGGGCACCTGGATCGACTTCCTGACCGGGATCTTCCCGACCAACATCGTCGACGCCTTCGCCAAGGTGAACGTGCTGCAGATCGTCTTCATGGCGGTCGTGGTCGGCGCGGCGGTCATCAAGCTCGGCGCCAAGGCCGAGCCGGTCCTCAAGCTCAGCGAGTCCGTGCTGGAGCTGACCCAGACCGCGCTGTGGTGGGTCATCCGGCTCTCCCCGCTCGGCACCCTCGGCCTGATCGGCAAGTCCGTCGCCAAGTACGGCTGGGACCTGCTCAAGCCCTTCGCCACGCTGACCCTCGACATCTACGTCGGCTGCGCGCTGGTCCTGTTCGTCGTCTACTCGCTGCTGCTGCGCTTCGCCGCCGGCCTCAACCCGCTGCACTTCTTCAAGGGCGCCTGGCCCGCGATCCAGCTGGCCTTCGTCTCGCGATCCTCGGTCGGCACCCTGCCGGTCACCCGTCGCGTCACCGAGCGCCTCGGCGTCCCGAGCGAGTACGCCTCCTTCTCGGTGCCGTTCGGCGCCACCACCAAGATGGACGGCTGCGCCGCGATCTACCCGGCGATCGCCGCGATCTTCGTCGCCCAGGTCTACAACATCGACCTCGGCATCAAGGACTACATCCTGATCGCCTTCGTCTCGGTGGTCGGCTCGGCCGCCACCGCGGGCCTCACCGGTGCGATCGTCATGCTGACGCTCACCCTGTCCACCCTGGGCCTGCCGCTGGAGGGCGTCGGCCTGCTGCTCGCCATCGACCCGATCCTGGACATGATGCGCACCGCGACCAACGTCGCCGGTCAGGTCCTGGTACCGGTCGTGGTGGCCGCGCGGGAGAAGATCCTCGACGTGGCCGCGTACAACAACCCCTCGGGCGACCTGTACGGCGAGGACGCCCCGGCGGGCGCCCCCGCGGGTGCCGTCGCGAGCCCTGCCGCCGCCTGATCCCCGTCGACCTCGACCCGCGTCGACCTCGACCCGCGTCGACCTCGACCCGCGTCGACCTACGCGGAAGGGCCCTCCCCCATCACCGGGGGAGGGCCCTTCCGCGTTCTCCGTTCCTCTTCGAGCCCCGCTCGAAAAGGCAGGGGGCCCGCCGACGGGCGGGCCCCCTTGGGTACTGCTCTTGTGCTCATGGTGACGGCTGTCGGGAGCCGCCGGTGGACCCGTCGGGGTCCCGAGCGATCAGATCATCAGAGGATGGTCAGACGGCGGTGACGTTCTCCGCCTGCGGACCCTTCGGGCCCTGGGTGACGTCGAAGGTGACCGCCTGGTTCTCCTCCAGCGAACGGAAGCCGTTCGCGTTGATGGCGGAGTAGTGAACGAAGACGTCCGGGCCGCCGCCCTCCTGGGCGATGAAGCCGAAGCCCTTCTCAGCGTTGAACCACTTGACGGTTCCCGTGGCCATGCCGTTCTCCTTGCGAGGCGTGTCGGGGACCACACCGTGTGGCCCCCGGTCCGCTGCGCTGATCGCCCTGCCTCCGGACGAGTCCGAAGTTTTTCGATATTGCTGAAAAACTACAAAAAGCCCGCGGTTACATGCTCCGCAGGCTTCAAGTACTGCAAGGGGAATCAAACTGCAACTGAGGGCAACGCTAGCATGCGGCCGCTGTGACGACCAGAGGTCGCTTGCGGCGCGGAAGGCGCGTGTCGTAAGGCCGGGAGCGGGCGCAGAAAGGGGCGTTGGGGGCGTGTGAGGGCGTGTCGGGTGGCCGGTGCGAGCCGCCGTGAACGGCGGGCATACGCTGCGGGGAGGCGCACGAACAGCAAGGGAGCGGCGCAGTGGCAGCACCGGACGCACAAACACCGGACGCGCAAACGCGGGAGCCCCAGAACACCCCGGTCGGAGAGAACCCCCCGCTCAGGCCCAGGGTCGGCCATATTCAGTTCCTGAACTGCGTTCCCCTCTACTGGGGGCTCGCCAGGACGGGCAATCTGCTCGATCTGGACCTCACCAAGGACACCCCGGAGAAGCTGAGCGACCGGCTCGTCGAGGGTGCCCTGGACATCGGTCCGATCACCTGCGTGGAGTACCTGCGCAACGCCGACGACCTGCTCGTCCTGCCCGACATCGCGGTCGGCAGCGACGGCCCGGTGATGTCCTGCCTGATCGTGAGCAAGGTGCCGCTCGCCGACCTCGACGGCCGCCGCGTCGCCCTCGGCTCCACCAGCCGCACCTCGGTCCGGCTCGCCCGGCTGCTCCTGGAGGAGCGCGAGGGCGTGCGCCCCGACTACTTCAGCTGCCCGCCGGACCTCAGCGCGATGCTCGCCGAGGCCGACGCCGCCGTCCTGATCGGCGACCCGGCGCTGCGCGCCTACCTCGGGCAGGCCGCCGACCTCGGGCTGACCGTCCACGACCTCGGCGAGATGTGGAAGGAGTGGACCGGCCTGCCGTTCGTCTTCGCGGTCTGGGCCGTGCGCCGCGAGTTCGCCGAGCGCTGCCCGGAGCTGACCGCGGCCGTGCACCGGGCCTTCCTGGAGTCCCGCGACCTCTCGCTGGTGGAGGCCGCCAAGGTCGCCGAGCAGGCCGCCCGCTGGGAGGCCTTCGGGGCGGACGTGCTGGAGCGCTACTTCAGCGAGGCGCTCGACTTCTCGCTCGGCGAGCGGCAGCTGGCCGGGGTCGCCGAGTTCGCCCGGCGGGTCGCGCACGACAGCGGCTTCGCGCCGGACGTGACGGTGCGGCTGCTGGAGCCGGCCGCGCTGCCGGTCGGTCCGTGAACCCTTCGCACCGATCGCGTCGTCGGGGCTGATCCGGCACGGCCCGGCCCGGTACGGTCTGCCCCGAGGCGCGTCCGGCGGGTGGCCCGCGGGAGGCGCTCCGGAAGCGGCTTTCGCGGCCGGGCAAACCCGCCCGGTGCCGCGCGAGCCGGCGCGAGGGGAGCGTGCGGGGCCATGCGGGCACTGGGGTCGGACGACCCGCGTCAGGTGGGCGCCTACCGGCTGCTGCGGCGGCTCGGCTCGGGCGGGATGGGCCGGGTCTACCTCGGCCGGACGGCCGGCGGGCGCACCGTCGCCGTGAAGGTGGTGCGCCCGGAGCTGGCGGACGACGCCGAGTTCCGCGCCCGGTTCCGGCACGAGGTGGCCGCCGCCCGGCGGGTCGGCGGCACCTGGACCGCGCCGGTCCTGGACGCCGACACCGAGGGCGAGCGGCCCTGGGTCGCCACCGGCTACGTGGCCGGGCCCTCGCTCACCGCCGCCGTCCAGCAGTACGGGCCGCTGCCCGAACCGGCCGTCCGCGCCCTCGGTGTCGGGCTCGCCGGGGCGCTCGCCCACGTGCACGGGCTCGATCTGGTGCACCGCGACGTCAAACCGTCCAACGTGCTGCTGACCCTGGACGGGCCGCGGCTGATCGACTTCGGCATCGCCAGGGCACTGGACGCGACCAGCGGCTTCACCCGTTCGGGTCATGTGGTCGGTTCGCCGGGCTTCATGTCACCCGAACAGGCAGCCGGGCAGCCCGTCGGGCCGGCCGGGGACGTCTTCGCGCTCGGCGCCGTACTGGCCTACGCCGCCACCGGCGTGCAC
Organism: Kitasatospora sp. NPDC085464; assembly: GCF_044541955.1. Classification (NCBI taxonomy): domain Bacteria; kingdom Bacillati; phylum Actinomycetota; class Actinomycetes; order Kitasatosporales; family Streptomycetaceae; genus Kitasatospora; species Kitasatospora sp. NPDC085464. The sequence continues at coordinate 48,809 of NZ_JBITTM010000043.1, read as the reverse complement.
CCCTTCGGGGAGGGGGTCAGCGCGGCCGTCCTGCTCTACCGGGTGCTGCACGAGGAGCCCGACGTCGCCGGACTGCCCGAGCGGCTGCGGGCGGTCGTCCTCGACTGCCTGGCCAAGGATCCGGCCGCCCGGCCCACCCCGCAGCACCTCGCCGCCCGGCTGGACCCGGACCGCCAGGGCGCCGCCCGGCTGTGGGGCTTCCTGCCGCCGGAGCTGGCGGCGGGGGTGGGGCGCAGCGCGGTGGAGCTGCTGGACCTGGAGGACGAGTCCGGGGCTGCGGGCGGGGCCGGGGCGGTGGCGACGCCGACCTACGTGCCCAGGGGCCACCGGGCGCCGGGGGCGGAGTCGGGCTCGCGGGTGGGGGCGGGGGCGGGGGCGTGGGTGGGGCCGCCGCCGGGCTCGCCGGTGGGGTCGGGCTCGCCGGTTGGCTCGGGATCGGGGTCGGGGTCGGGGTCGGGGTCGGGGGAGCGTGAGGCTCCGGGCACGGCCGGCGCGTCCTGGTGGCGGCGGCCGGCCGGGCTCGCGACGGTGGCGGTGCTGGTGGCCGCGGCGCTCGGGGGCTCCGGGTACGGCCTGTACGAGTGGTCGCACCGGGACGACGATCCGGTGGCCCCGGCCGCAGGACCGCTGCCGGTCCCGTCCACCGGCCCGGGCGGGACGGACTCCCCGTCAGCGCTCCCGTCAGCGGCTCCGTCCGCCTCCGCCACGGCCTCGAACCCCGCGACGCCCGCGGCCTCCCCGACCGGCGCGGCGCCCTCGACGGGCGGCCCCAACACGGTGCCGGCCGCGTTCCTGGGCACCTGGAGCGGGGACATGGTCACCGACAAGGGCCTGCCCGGCGGCACCACCACGCTGACCGTCCGCCCGGCGGCGATCGGCCAGGAGACCACCACCAGCCGCAACGCCGTCACCGGACTGATCCCGATCAGCTGCGAGGGCAGCTGGACGCTCACCTCCGTCTCCGACACCCGGCTGGTGTTCCGGTCCCGGCTGGTCCGCTCCTCGCTGCCCGGCGCCTGCACCGGCGGTGCCAACGCCGAAACGCTCACCCTGCAGGCCGACGGGACGATCCGGTTCACCTCCGCGGATCCGCCGGGTGGGAACCCGACCGGAACGATGCGCAGGGTGAACGGGGCGGCGGGCTGAAAGTGCCCGAAAGGCCTGGCGTAGGCTGGTTCGGCCGTACCCGAGTAGCACTTGAGAGAGAGAAGGCCGCCAGGTGACCGAGCTCGCAGCGACCACCCTCGATGCGTCCAGCACCGACCTGCGGGCCGTGCTCGACCGGGCCGCCGCCGGCGGCCGGATCACTCCGGAGGAGGCGCTGGAGCTCTACCGCTCCGCGCCGCTGCACGCGCTCGGCTCCGCCGCCGACGCGGTGCGCCGCCGCCGCTACGCCGGTACCGAGCACATCGCGACGTACATCATCGAGCGGAACATCAACTACACCAACGTCTGCGTGACGGCGTGCAAGTTCTGCGCGTTCTACGTGCCGCCGAAGAGCGACAAGGGCTGGTCCCGCGAGCTCGACGAGATCCTGCGCCGCTGCGCCGAGACGGTCGAGCTGGGCGGCACCCAGATCATGTTCCAGGGCGGCCACCACCCGGACTACGGCGTGGAGTACTACGAGCGCGCGTTCTCGGCGATCAAGGCCGACTTCCCGCAGCTGGTGATCCACTCGCTGGGCGCCTCCGAGGTCGAGCACATGTCCCGGATCTCGGGCGTCTCCATCGAGGAGGCGATCGCCCGGATCAACAAGGCGGGCCTGGACTCCTTCGCCGGCGCCGGCGCCGAGCTGCTGCCGGAGCGTCCGCGCAAGGCGATCGCCCCGCTGAAGGAGTCCGGCGAGCGCTGGCTGGAGATCATGGAGGTCGCGCACGGCCTCGGCGTCGAGTCCACCTCCACCATGCTGATGGGCACCGGCGAGACCAACGCCGAGCGGATCGAGCACCTGCGGATGATCCGCGACGTGCAGGACCGCACCGGCGGCTTCCGGGCCTTCATCCCGTACACCTACCAGCCGCAGAACAACCACCTGAAGGGGTCGACCCAGGCGACCGTCTTCGAGTACCTGCGGATGATCGCCATCGCCCGCCTGTTCCTCGACAACGTCGCCCACATCCAGGGCTCCTGGCTGACCACCGGCAAGGAGGCGGGCCAGCTGTCGCTGCACTACGGCGCGGACGACCTCGGCTCGGTCATGCTGGAGGAGAACGTCGTCTCAGCGGCCGGCGCCAAGCACCGCTCCAACCTCACCGAGCTGATCCACCTGATCCGGGCCGCCGACCGCGTCCCGGCGCAGCGCTCCACCACGTACGAGCACCTGCGGGTGCTGGAGGACCCGGCCGACGACCCGGTCGACCCGCGGGTCGCCTCGCACATCGCCTCCACGGCGATCGAGGGCGGCACCGCGCACCCCGAGCTGAAGATCCTGGACAACTGAGGCCCTCCCCGCAACCGTGCTGACCCTGCACCGGGCGGCCCTCGTGCTGCCCGACCCGGCCGATCCGACCGCCCCGTCCTTCCCGGACGGGGCGGTGGTGGTGCGTGGCGAGCGCGTCGAGGCGGTCGGGCCGTACCCGGAGCTGGCGGCGGCGCACCCGGGCGCGCGGGTGCGGGACTGGGGCTCGGCGGTGCTCGCGCCCGGACTGCGCAACCCCTACGGGCACTGGCTGCTGGAGCGGGCGTACCACCCGGATCCGCGGGAGGAGATCGGCGTCGAGCCGGTGGCGGACGGGCTCGCCGGATCCACGGACGAGACGCGGTGCGGGGCGAGTGCGCGGCGCGGGCTGCAGCGGATGCTCGGGTTCGGGGTGACGGCGGTGGCCGGGCCGTTCGAGCGGGCGTCGGTGCGGACGGCGGTGGCGCGGTCGGGGCTGGCGGTGGCGCGGTCGGGGCTGGCGGGGGCTTCGGGAGCTTCGGGCTCGGCGGGGGTTCCGGGCTCGGCGGGGGCTCCAGGGGCTTCGGGGGACGAGGGTGCGGGGCCGTTGGACCCGCTCGCCGTGCTGCCCTTCGCGCAGGCCGTGCACGGGCGGGTGGCGGTCGGCGACCGGGCCGACTTCGCGGTGTTCGCGGCCGCGGGGGACGGGCTCGCCGAGCCGGCGGCGGGCGGGTGCCTGGCCACGGTGCTGGGCGGGCGGTTGGTGTACCGCCGGCGCTGAGCGGGACCGCTGCGGGCCGGTGCGGGCCGGTGCGGCCGGCCGGGGAGCGGCGGACGAACGGTGGACGAACGGCGTCGGACGGGCCGGGATCGGCAGCGCCGGTGTGACGTACTCGTCAGTAGACCGATTCCCTTGCAGTGCACGGAACTTCCTTCGTGTGCACTCGAACTCCGGTGCCGGTGGCCGGGGGTGATTGTCCCTTCGCCGTGACCTGAGGGCCCGCCAGCGGATACGATCCCGGACAGCTCACTCCGTACCCTCACCACACCACCGCCCGTGCCCGCGGGTGGCGGGGCCGCGTCCCCGGTCCCGAAGGCAAGCCAGGACAGGAACCATGCGAACCGCGATCGTTCCCCCGCCGCGCGCCCCGCGGTTGGGCCGTGGTTGGTACCTCGCCGCCGTGCTCAGCGCCGTGCTGGCCGTCGGCATGTGCCTGCTCGGTTGGCGTCAGGCCGACCAGGCCGACCGGATCGAGGCGCACCCGGTGAGAGTCGAGGGCGTCGTCACCCAGCTCCCCACCGGCGGCGGCACCTACAGCGCCGTCAGCTACCGGGTGGGCGGGCAGTCGCACACCGCGGCCGCGCTGCCGCTCGCGGACGGCGCCAAGGTCGGTGACTCGATCTGCCTGGAGCACGCGGCCGACGACGCGGGCGCGGTGCGGATCTGCGGCGACACCTACCCGCAGCCGGTCGGGGTGGGCCTCGCCCGGTTCAGCGTGCCGGTCGCCGTGGTGCTGTTCGCGGTCTGCGTGCTGCGCATCTGGCGGCACCGGAAGGCCGTCGCGATCCGCGCCGGGCAAGGACGGCTGGCCGCCAACCTCGCCCTGGCGACGGAGGCACTGGCGGACGGGATGCCCGCGATCACGCACGGCAAGCGCTCCCGGCGGAAGCGGCGCGCGGGCGGGCGGCGCGGGCAGCACTGAGGGCGCCGCGCCGGGCGGAGTGACCCGTCGGTACGGTCCGTCGGTGCGCCCCGTTGGTCGGGGTGTCCGTGCGAGGGTGAACAATGGGGGCGTGACCCGAGCCTCTCTGGACAAGCAGCCGCACGAAGTCGCCGCCATGTTCGACGACGTCGCGGCCAAGTACGACCGCACCAACGACGTGCTCTCCCTCGGCCAGGCCCGCGCCTGGCGGCGGGCGGTGGCCGAGGCGGTGGCCGCCGGACCGGGGGACCTCGTGCTCGACCTCGGTGCCGGCACCGGCACCTCCTCGCTGCCCTTCGTCGAAGCCGGGGCCCAGGTCGTCCCGTGCGACTTCTCGGTCGGCATGCTCGCCGAGGGCAAGGCCCGCCACCCCGAGCTGGCGCTCACCGCCGGGGACGCCACCCGGCTGCCGTTCGCGGACGACACCTTCGACTCGGTGACGATCTCCTTCGCGCTGCGCAACGTCCAGGACACCGACGCGGCGCTGCGCGAGATGCTGCGGGTCACCAAGCCCGGCGGCAAGCTGGTGATCTGCGAGTTCTCCACGCCGACCTGGACGCCGTTCCGGACGGTCTACACCGAGTACCTGATGCGCGCGCTGCCGCCGGTCGCCACGGCCGTCAGCAGCAACCCGGAGGCGTACGTCTACCTCGCCGAGTCCATCCGGGTCTGGCCGGACCAGGCCGGGCTGGCCGCCAAGCTGCAGGAGGGCGGCTGGTCGAAGGTCGCCTGGCGGAACCTGACCGGCGGGATCGTCGCGCTGCACCGGGCGTACAAGACCGCGTAGTCCGCCACTGTCGGACCGTCGGCTTCGGGTCGTCGGCTTCGGATCGTTGCTTCGGACCGTCGCTTCGGTGCCCGCCGGCGGGTGAGGCGGCGGGTGTGGCGGGGGCGGGTGTGGCGGGGGCGCGGGCGCTTCCGGCGGCGTGAGCGGAACTAGACTGCCGGAGACAAAAGCCGCCGTCCCCCGCCGCAGCTCCAGGAGTGTGTCCACGTGTCCGAGACCGCAGCCGATCTGACGAAGCCGGACAGCCCGGTGGAGAGCACGGCCGACGTCATCGTGGTCGGCGCGGGCCCGGCCGGTTCGACCACCGCGTACTACCTGGCCCAGGCCGGGCTGGACGTGCTGCTGCTGGAGAAGACCGCCTTCCCGCGCGAGAAGGTCTGCGGCGACGGCCTCACCCCCCGCGCCACCAAGCAGCTGGTGGACATGGGCATCGACGTCTCCACCGAGAACGGCTGGCTGCACAACAAGGGCCTGCGCATCATCGGCGGCGGCGTCCGGCTGGAGCTGGACTGGCCCGAGCTGTCCTCCTTCCCGGACTACGGCCTGGTCCGCAAGCGCGCCGACTTCGACGAGCTGCTGGCCCGTCAGGCCGAGAAGGCCGGCGCGCGGCTCTACGAACGCTGCAACGTCAGCGGGCCGGTCCTGGACGAGCGCACCGGCCGGATCGTCGGCGTCACCGCCAAGCTCGGCGACGAGAAGCGGCCGGTCACCTTCCGCGCCCCGCTGGTGGTCGCCGCCGACGGCAACTCGACCCGGCTCTCGCTCGCCATGGGCCTGCACCGGCGCGAGGACCGCCCGATGGGCGTCGCCTACCGCACGTACTTCACCTCGCCGCGGCACGACGACGACTACCTGGAGTCGTGGCTGGAGCTGTGGGACACCCGGGCCGGCGAGCGCAAGCTGCTGCCCGGCTACGGCTGGGTCTTCGGCATGGGCGACGGCACCTCCAACGTGGGCCTCGGCATCCTCAACTCCTCACCGGCCTTCGGCGAGCTGGACTGGCGCGAGGTGCTCAAGGCCTGGTGCGCGAACATGCCGCAGGAGTGGGGCTACACCCCCGAGAACATGACCGAGCCGATCCGCGGTGCCGCGCTGCCGATGGCCTTCAACCGGCAGCCGCACTACACCCGCGGTCTGCTGCTCGTCGGCGACGCGGGCGGCATGGTCAACCCGTTCAACGGCGAGGGCATCGCCTACGCGATGGAATCCGGCCAGATCGCCGCCGGGGTCATCGTGCAGGCCCTCGCCCGGGTCACCGACGGCGGCCGGGAGCGCGCCCTCCAGGCCTACCCGCGCGTCCTCAAGGACGTGTACGGCGGTTACTACACGCTGGGCCGTGCCTTCGTGAAGCTCATCGGCAACCCGAAGGTGATGCAGATCGCCACCCAGCGCGGCCTCACCCACCCGATGCTGATGCGCTTCACCCTCAAGCTGCTCGCCAACCTGACCGACCCGCAGGGCGGCGACGCGATGGACCGCGTCATCAACGGGCTCGCCCGGGTCGCGCCGAACGCCTAGTCCGGGGAGCCCGCGGGCTGGTCCCGGGAGCCCTCGGGTTCCCGGGAACCGCTGGGCTCGGCCGGGGACGCGGTGGGCTCGGCCCGGGGGTCGGTGGGCTGCTCCTGCGCCGCCTCCGGGGCCGTGGCGACCGGGCGCCGGGAGGCGGCGGAGCGCTGTTCGACGTAGGCCAGCCGGGCGGCGAAGACCCGGGCCGCGTCGGGTGTGAGCGTCCGCAGCGCGACGAGGGCGGAGAAGACGACGTCGCAGAGCTCGTGCTGGACGTCCTCCCAGCTGTGGGTCACGCCCTTGCGCGGGTTCTGGCCGGTGGCGCCGATCACGGCCGCGCCGACCTCGCCGACCTCCTCGGAGAGCTTGAGGATCCGCAGCAGGCGCTCCTCCCGGGGCGACTGCGTGCTCTGCTCGTCCAGCCATGCGACCAGGTGGTCGACGCTCTCCCAGATCCGGCTGTCCATGCGGCGCTGCTCCCCTGCGGTGTGGTTGGTGCTGCCACCGTACGGGAGCGGCGCGGCGGGCAGCCGGTGGGTCGGGGGCGGCCCGGACGAGCCGAGAACGGCCCGGGGGCCGGGCGGCTCAGGGGTTCGAGGGTCCGAGCGGCCCGGTCCGATCGGTCAGCGGGTGCCGATCTTCACGTTGCGGATGTTCACGGGCAGGTTGGGAAAACCGTCGCCGGGGTTGTTCTGGTCGTCCTCGCCGCCGGCGGCGATCTTCTGCAGGACGTCCAGGCCCGCCGTGACCCGGCCGAACGGGGTGTAGGCGGGGGAGAGCTTGGTGTCCTTCCAGACGAAGAAGAACTGGCTGCCGTTGGTGTTCGGACCGGCGTTGGCCATGGCCACCGTGCCGGCCGGGTAGGTGGCGCCGGTCAGGTTCTCGTCCGGGAAGGAGTAACCGGGCCCGCCGCTGCCCGTCCCGGTCGGGTCGCCGCACTGCAGGACGTAGATCCGCTGGGTGGTGAGGCGGTGGCAGTGGCTGCGGTCGAAGTAGTCGTGCTCGGCGAGGAAGCGGAACGAGAAGGTGGTGCAGGGCGCCTTGTCGGTCAGTGCCTCGAAGGTGATCGCGCCCTGGCTGGTCCGCAGCGTCGCGCGGTAGGGCCGGGCCGCCTTCTTGGCGTCGAAGACCGGGATTCCCTTGAAGTTGTCGGCCGGCACGGCCGGTGTGTAGGTGCAGGCAGCGGTGGTGCCGGCGGCTGCGGCGGCGGAGGTGTCCGCGACGGCGGTGCCGGTGCTCGCCACGAGCGGGAGGACGGTGGCGGCGGCGACCAGCGCCCAGTGCGTGCGCTTCACGTGACGGGCCTTCCGGGGGGTGGTGGACGGCTGGATTGTCATGGAGGCATCATCCACGGCCGGGTGGGGATGCGGTAGGGGGCGCGACGGCCGTGACTCCCCGGGCCCCGGAGCCGCGAGGGTCTGTCAGGCGAGCTGCGGGGGAGGGGAGTCGGCCGGGGCTGCCGACTTCGCCAGGGTCGGTGCTGTCGGTGCTGTCGGTACTGTCGGCGGTGCGGTGTTGGTGGTGTCGGTGTTGCGCATGTTGCCGGTGTTACGGGACTTGCCGGTCTTGCCGGTCTTGCCTATGTTGCCGGTCCTGCTTCTGGTGCGGCTGCTTCCTGCGAGGCGGACGTTTCCTCCGGTGCGGCGGTGGCGCTCTCGGCGGGGGTGAAGAGCCCGGCGCGGCCGGCGAGGGCGGCGGCGTCGGCGGCCCGCTCGGCGGTGCGGGCGTCCAATGGTTCACCGGAGACGAACAGGCGGAAGTAGAGCGGGGCCGTGGCGGCGCGGACCACCTCGGCGCCGTCCGTGCCGACGGGCAACTCGCCCCGTGCGACCGCTCGTTCGGCCACCTCGGCGGCCTGTCGGTGGCGGGCGGCGAAGAAGGCGCGCAGGGCGGCCGCGCCTGCGTCGGAGCGCTGGGCGGCGGAGATCAGCGCGGTCGGCGTGAGGCCCAGCTCGGGGTCGGTGAAGACGTCGAACACCTCCCGGGTGATCCGGCGGAGGTCCTGCTGCAGGTCCCCGGTGTCGGGCAGGGGCCAGGGCTGGTCGGCGGAGGCGGTCAGGGCGTCGGCGACCAGGCCGTCCACGCCGCCCCACCTCCGGTAGAGGGTCGCCTTGTGGACGCCGGAGCGGGTGGCGACCGCCTCGACGGTCAGGCCGTCGTAGCCCTTCGCGGTGACTTCGGCGAGCGTGGCGGCGACCACCTCCGCCCGGACCCGTGCGCTGCGGCCACCCGGGCGCGGGGTGGGGGTGCGGGGCGGCTGCCCGTGGTGACTTGCTCCGTTCAAAGTCGACTCCAGTCGCATTAGTGCTTGCTGTGGGGTGGCGATCGTGCGATGCTCATCGTAATGCGACTTGCGTCGCATTACGAGAGGAGTCCGTGTGACCACCACCGCCATCCCCGATCCCACCGTGCTCCACCCGCTCGCCGGCCACGACAGGGTCGTGCTGTTGCGATCGCTCGTCACCGACCCGCGGATCGAGGTCGGTGAGTACACCTACTTCGACGACCCCGACGGCGCCACCCGCTTCGAGGAGCGCAACGTCCTCTACGCGTACGGTCCGGAGCGGCTGGTGATCGGCAAGTACTGTGCGATCGCCACCGGGACCCGCTTCCTGATGGCCGGGGCCGCCCACCCGGACATCGGCGTTTCCACGTTCCCGTTCACCATGTTCGGCGGCAGCTGGACCGAGCGGACCCTCGACCTCGTCACGGACCTGCCCACCCGGGGCGACACCGTGATCGGCAACGACGTCTGGTTCGGGTACGGGGCCACCGTCCTGCCCGGTGTCCGGATCGGCGACGGCGCCATCGTCGCGGCCGGTGCGGTGGTCACCGCCGACGTCGAGCCCTACACCGTCGTCGGCGGCAACCCGGCCCGGCCGATCCGCCGACGCTTCGACGACGCCGACATCGAACGCCTGCTCCGCGCCGCCTGGTGGGACTGGCCGGTCGAACTCGTCACCGAGCACGTCCGCGTCATCATGTCCGGGACGCCAGCCGACATCGAGGCGATCGCCACGGCGAGCGGTCTGCTCGACGCCTGACGGCGAGGACGTTCCGCGCGGGGCGCCCGGCCGGGGAGCGGCGCCCGGCGGGGGCCGGGCGTACGGAGTGGACCGGGAGGACGGGAAGGGCCGGGCCGACAGAGGGCGGTGCGCCGACCGTGCGGACCGCGTGGACGGGCCGGGCCATGCGGACCAGTCGGGCCATCCGGTGTCCGGAACGGCATTGATCATCCGCCGTCCGGTGCGCGAGGATGGCGCCCCCCTCGCTCCACGCTGTGCCCCGTTCGTCGCCGGGCCTTCCGCCCGGCTCCTGGGTCCGTCCGACGCCGTACGGTCCTCGCGCCCGTCGGTTCCGTTCGCTCGGAGGGATCCTCGCCATGCCTGCCTCTCTGTCCAAGGGCTCGTCCTCGACGGCCCTTCGTGATCTTCCGGTGCTGCTGGTGGCGGTGGTGTGGGGATCGAGCTTCCTCGCCGTCCAGCGGGTGGCCGAGCCCGGAACGGTCGTGGCGATGCTCGTCCTGCGCTTCGGGCTGGTGCTGCCGCTGCTCGGAGCGGTCGCCTGGCGGGCCCTGCGGAGGCTCCGCCGTGCCGAGTGGCTCGGCGGCGCGGCACTGGGGCTGGTGCTCAGCGGGATCTTCCTGCTGGAGACCTACGGCGCCGTGCACACCTCCGCGACCAACGCCGGGCTGATCATCAGCCTCGCGATGGTGCTCACCCCGCTCGGCGAGAGCGCCCTCGGCCGGACCGCGCCACCGCGGGCCTTCCTGGCGGCCGCCGGACTGGCCGTCCTCGGTGTCGCCCTGCTCACCGGTGACGGCGGGCTGCGTGCTCCGTCGCTCGGTGACCTGCTGGTGCTGGGTGCCGCCCTCGTCCGCTCCGCGTACGTCCTCGCCATGGCCCGCACCCGGGCGCTCCGCGACACCGACATGCTTGCCGTGACGTGGGTCCAACTCGCGACGGCCACCGGTGTGTTCGCCGCCGTCGCGCTGTCCGCGGGGCCGGCGCCGTGGACCCTCGCCCGCTCGTACGGGGCCGGCCAGTGGGCCTGGCTGCTGCATCTGTCCTTGTTCTGCACGCTGTTCGCCTTCTTCGTCCAGATGTGGGCGGTGCGGGCCACCTCCCCCTCGCGGGTGAGCCTGCTGCTCGGCACCGAGCCGCTGTGGGCCGCCGTCTTCGGCATCACCGTGGCCGGGAACCGCATGGGCCCGCTCGCCCTGCTCGGCGGAGCCCTGGTGCTGGTCGCGACGGAGTGGGGCCGTCGTACCGCCCCCGCAGCGCGCCCGGCCGGGGACGGGGACGGGACGGGCGCCGAGGTGGCTGTGGCTGCGGGGGGCGGGGAGCAGGGGCGCGAGCCGACCCCGGCGTGATCCGTCGTCGTGGTCACCGGCGCCGCCACAGCGTCCGCCGGGCGTAGTCGACGGTGACCGCGCCCAGCAGCGGGCCCCAGAGCACCAGGGGTGCGTAGGCGGCGGTCATCACCAGCGCGGCGAGGCCGCGCGGCGAATCCGGCTCGGCCAGGTTCGCGGCCCAGCGGCCGAACAGCCCTTCCATCCCGAGGACGGTGAGTATCGCCGAGCCCAGCAGCGCCGGGACGATCGCGGCGAGCGGGCGGACGCGGCGGCCGCCGATCAGCGGGATCCACCGCGGAACCACCCGCCCCCAGGGCCGGACCAGGCCGAGGGTCAGGAAGGCCAGCGCCTCCGTCAGGGCGCTCAGCACCACGCAGTAGACGGCGCCCCACCCCGGCTGGTGCTCGTTGTAGGCCGCGGCCGTGGCGCCGGTGAAGCCGACCGGGACGCCGAAGCCGAAGGCGATCCGCCACACCCCCGAGGGGACGGTGCTCAGGGCCGCGGCCTTGGCGGCGAGCTCGGCCCAGCGCGCTGCGGGCGGGACGTCCGGGGCGGCCCCACCAGCCGTGCCGACCGCGGGGGGGCGGTGGGCGGTGGTGCGGGCGTTGATCATGAGCCTGGACATCATGGACTCCCTTCCGGTCCGGCCCCTCGGCCGGTGCGATGACTCAAGACTGGAGGTCCGCGAGGGGTTCGCGGCAGTGCCGATCGGGCTGTCCCTGCTGCTCAACCGGCTTGCGAAATATGCCGATCGGCACAGGCGGACCGCCCGAACCGCGTCGTAATGTGACAGCAGTCGAAGAGAGGCGGTGACGATGACTCAGATCCTGTCGCTGGTTGTCCCGGCCCTGCTGCTGCCGGCCTGGACGGTCCGCGGGCGCCGCGGGCCGGCCGCCGTGACGACCGTGCTCGGCGCGGTGTCGGCGGGGGTCTCGGTCGCCGTCCGGTTCGCCGGCCCCTGGACGGAGGCGGACCGCTGGACCGGGCTGGTCGGTCTCGTCGAACTGGCGGCCCTGCTGCTGGCGGTGGTCCTCAGCCTGCGCGCCGGGGACGGCCCCCGGGTCGCGGCGGCGGCCTGGACGGCGTGCGGGGCGGTCGCGCTCTGGCCGTCCCGGTTCGACGGGCCCGTCGACGCGCTGACGCTCTTCGGGTTCGGATCGATGCTGTCCCTGCCGACCGTGCTGATCGGGCTCTACCTGCGGGGTCTGGACGACGGCCGGGCCCGCGCGGTGGCCGAGGCCAGGCGTGCCCAGCGCCTCGAACTGGCCCACGACCTGCACGACTTCGTGGCGCACGACGTCAGCGGCATGGTGGCCCAGGCCCAGGCCGGGGCGTACCTGGCCTCCGTCGACCCGGCGCGGTCCGCCGAGCTGTTCGAGCGGATAGAGCAGGCCGGGCAGCGGGCCCTGGCCTCGCTGGACCGGACCGTACAGCTGCTGCGCAGCGAGGAGGCGGGCGGCCGCAGTCCGCAGCCCGGACTCGCCGAACTCGTCCAGGTGGCCGAGCAGTTCACCGCCGCGGGTGGTGCCGAAGTCCGGTTGGAGCTGCCGGAGGGGCCGGTGCCGCGCGAGGTGGAGGGCACCGTCCACCGGATCGCGGTCGAGTCCCTGACCAACGTCCGTCGGCACGCCCCGGCAGCGCAGACGGTCGAGGTCCGGGCCCGTTGCAGCGGCGGGCGGCTGGAGTTGACCGTGACCAACGACGGCGGGGTGCCGGCCCCCGGCGGGCGTCCGCGCCGGGGCGGCGGGAGCGGGCTCCCGGGGCTCGCGGCCCGGGTGGAGGCACTCGGCGGCTCGCTGGAAGCCGGTCCGTACGAGCGGGAAGGCTGGCGGGTGACGGCGGTGCTGCCGCTGGAGGCGGTCGCCGTCGGGCGGCAGTGACCCGGCCGTAGGGGCAGCCTGGACAGCACCGGCCCGGGCCACCGCGGTCCGGGTCGGAACGATCACAGAGGCCGACACGGGTCGGCACGGGGGAGGTACAGGGATGGGCAGCGGCACGGGGTCGGTCCGGATCCTGATCGCGGACGACCAGGCGGACGTCCGCAGTGCGTTCCGGATGATCCTGGACGCGCAGCCGGACATGACGGTGGTGGCCGAGGCGGCGGACGGTGCCGCGGCGGTGGCAGAGGCGAGGAGGCTGCGGCCGGACGTGGTGCTAGCGGACATCCGGATGCCGAAGCTCGACGGCCTGGAGGTCACCCGGCAACTGTCCGGCCAGTGCAAGGTGATCGTGGTGACCACCTTCGACCTGGACGAATACGTGCACACGGCGCTGCGGCACGGTGCGGCGGGGTTCCTGTTGAAGCGCTCGGGGCCGGTGCTGCTGATCGAGGCGATCCGGGCGGCGGTGGCCGGGGACTCGCTGATCAGCCCGCAGGTCACCGTTCGGCTCCTGCGGCACATGGCGCTTCCCGGGACGGAGCCGAAGGCTGGGTCGGGCGCGGGCGCGGGCGCGGCAGCGGCGGGGTCGCTGACAGCCGTACCGACGGAGGAACTGACCGCGCGGGAGAGGGAGATCGCCGAGCAGGTGGCGGACGGGGCGACCAACGCCGAGATCGGCGCGGGGCTGTTCATCTCACCGGGAACGGTGAAGAACCACCTCGCCAGCATCCAGCGCAAGCTCGGTGCCCGTAATCGGGTGGGCATCGCGGCCTGGGTGTGGGAGCAGGCAGCCGGCAACCGGTAACCGGGCCCCTCCGGCGTGCCCGCGAGCACGCGTGCCAGAGCAGAGAAAACCCCGTCCGACGCCGACCTCGCGCGCTTGTGAACGAAGGGTCAAGCGAGCGTTCGGGCCCCCGCCACCCCTGCGAGTGAGCTGCAATAACACGTCAACATGACGCCCGGAAATTTGCCTGGCTCGACGCATAGTTGATATAGGAGCGCGCCCCTGACCAGCCGCTTCACAAGTAAATGCGACTGGTTGTGATCATTTGGCTCCTTTGCGTTGATAAATCTGGGCATGTTCACATTCGCCACCATTCACATGGTGTCGTAGATCACAAAGATCGCGGTGAACTGCGTGTCGCAGATCACAAGCCGACGGGCATAGGATGCGCTCGTTCCAGGCTTTGTGAACTGCCTCACATGAGGTGGATCCCGGGAACCGGAAGGCGGGTTCACCTGAGCGTGACCCGCCGGTTCCGATCTGCAGTCAAGGACGACTGGACGGAGGGAGCGGGGGCTATGAATGCCTACGCGCCGATCCTCGTACTCGGTGCCATCGCGGCGGCGTTCGCGGTCGGCTCCGTCGTGATGGCCTCACTCACCGGCCCCAAGCGCTACAACCGGGCCAAGTTGGAGGCGTACGAGTGCGGCATCGAGCCGACCCCGCAGCCCGTGGGCGGCGGTCGGTTCCCGATCAAGTACTACCTGACGGCGATGCTCTTCATCGTCTTCGACATCGAGATCGTCTTCCTCTACCCCTGGGCGGTGACCTTCGACGCCCTGGGGATCTTCGGTTTGGTCGAGATGCTGCTCTTCATCGCCACCGTCTTCGTCGCGTACGCCTACGTCTGGCGCCGCGGCGGCCTGGAGTGGGACTGAGTCCGGCGGGGCCGACCGACTCCCGGAGCGGGGCTGAGCGGACTGAGCGCGGGGTGGCCGCCGCCCTTGTGAACGAGCGGACAAGCCCGAACGGGCCGGACGTACCAGAGGACTTGAGGGCATTGAGAGGGATCTGATGGGAATCGAGGAGAAGCTGCCGAGCGGCTTTCTGCTCACGACCGTGGAGACGGCCGCCGGCTGGGTGCGCAAGGCGTCACTCTTCCCGGCCACCTTCGGTCTGGCCTGCTGCGCGATCGAGATGATGACCACCGGGGCCGGCCGCTACGACCTGGCCCGGTTCGGCATGGAGGTCTTCCGGGGCTCCCCCCGGCAGGCCGATCTGATGATCGTGGCGGGCCGGGTGAGCCAGAAGATGGCACCGGTGCTGCGCCAGGTGTACGACCAGATGCCCAACCCCAAGTGGGTGATCTCGATGGGCGTCTGCGCCTCCTCCGGCGGGATGTTCAACAACTACGCGATCGTGCAGGGCGTCGACCACATCGTCCCGGTGGACATCTACCTGCCCGGGTGTCCGCCCCGTCCGGAGATGCTGATGGACGCGATCCTGAAGCTGCACGACAAGATCCAGCACGAGCCGCTGGGCGTGAACCGTCGCAGGGCCGAGGAACTCGGCGAGGCGCTCGCCCTGCAGGCCACCCCGATCAGCGAGATGCGGGGGGAGCTGCGATGAACGAGCAGGTACCCGAGACCCGCCGCGAGCAGCCGGTCCGCGAGATCCCGGTCGAGGTGGTCGGCCGCCGCCAGGGCATGTTCGGCGCGAAGGGCAGCGGCGACACCTCCGGGTTCGGCGGTCTGGCGGCCCCGATCGTGCTGCCCGGTCCGAGCGAACGCCCGTACGGCGGCTGGTTCGACGAGGTCGCCGACGAGTTGGAGGGCGCCCTGGAGGAGCAGGGTCTGGACCCGGCCGAGGTGATCGAGAAGACCGTGGTCGACCGCGGCGAACTCACCTTCCAGGTCGACCGCGAGCACCTGCTGAGGACCGTCCGCCTACTGCGCGACGACCCGGCGCTGCGCTTCGAGCTGTGCCTGGGGGTGAGCGGAGTCCACTACCCCGGAGACAAGGGGCGCGAGCTGCACGCGGTCTACCACCTGCGCTCGATCACCCACGGCCGGCTGATCCGGCTGGAGGTCACCGCGCCGGACGCCGATCCGCGCATCCCCTCCGTGGTGAGCGTCTACCCGACCAACGACTGGCACGAGCGCGAGGCCTACGACTTCTTCGGCCTGGTCTTCGACGGCCACCCGGCGCTCACCCGGATCATGATGCCGGACGACTGGCTGGGCCACCCGCAGCGCAAGGACTACCCGCTCGGCGGCATCCCCGTCGAGTACAAGGGCGCCCAGATCCCGGCTCCCGACCAGCGGAGGTCGTACAGCTGATGGACACTCAGCACCACGAAGAGGCCCGCGGCGAAGCCGCGGAGGCGGACGCCCGAGAGACCACCGAGGGCCGGGTCTTCACCGTCACCGGCGGCGACTGGGGCGAGGTGGTCGAGGCGGTCGGCCGGGCCGACGACGAGCGCATCATCGTCAACATGGGCCCCCAGCACCCGTCGACCCACGGCGTGCTCCGGCTGATCCTGGAGATCGACGGAGAGACGGTGAAGGAGGCCCGCTGCGGCATCGGCTACCTCCACACCGGCATCGAGAAGAACATGGAGTTCCGCAGCTGGGTCCAGGGCACCACCTTCGTGACCCGCATGGACTACCTGACCCCGCTGTTCAACGAGACCGCCTACTGCCTGGCGGTCGAGAAGCTGCTCGGCATCACCGACGACGTCCCGGACCGGGCCAACGTCATCCGCGTGATGATGATGGAGCTCAACCGGATCGCCTCGCACCTGGTCTGCCTGGCCACCGGCGGCATGGAGATCGGCTCCACCACCCTGATGATCTACGGCTTCCGGGACCGCGAGCTGATCCTGGACGTCTTCGAGCTGGTCACCGGCCTGCGCATGAACCACGCGTACGTGCGCCCCGGCGGCCTCGCCCAGGACCTGCCGCCCGGTGCCGTCGACCAGATCCGCGAGGCGGTCAAGGTCTTCCGCTCCCGGATGCACGAGTACGACAAGCTGGCCACCGGCAACCCGGTGTTCAAGGCCCGCCTGGTCGACGTCGGCTTCCTGGACCTGCCCGGCTGCCTCGCCCTCGGCGCCACCGGCCCGATCCTGCGCGCCACCGGCCTGCCGCACGACCTGCGCAAGACCGACCCGTACTGCGGTTACGAGGACTACGACTTCGAGGTCGCGATCGCGGACAGCGCCGACTCCTACGGCCGCTTCCTGATCCGGCTGGAGGAGATGAAACAGTCGCTGCGGATCGTCGAGCAGTGCCTGGACCGGCTGCGCCCGGGCCCGGTCATGGTGGCCGACAAGAAGATCGCCTGGCCCGCCCAACTGGCGGTCGGGCCGGACGGGATGGGCAACTCCCTCGACCACATCCGCAAGATCATGGGCACCTCGATGGAGGCCCTGATCCACCACTTCAAGCTGGTCACCGAGGGCTTCCGGGTCCCGGTCGGCCAGGCGTACGCGGCGGTCGAGTCGCCCAAGGGCGAGCTGGGCGTGCACGTGGTCAGCGACGGCGGGACGCGCCCGTACCGGGTCCACTTCCGGGACCCGTCGTTCACCAATCTGCAGACGATGGCGGCGATGTGCGAGGGCGGCCAGGTGGCCGACGTGATCGTCGCGGTGGCCGGGATCGACCCGGTGATGGGAGGCGTGGACCGGTGACCAACGTCGAACTCGGACTGCCGGCGCTGCCGGCCGCACCGTACCCCGAGGAGGTGCGTGCCCGGCTGGCCTCCGATGCCGCCGAACTGATCGCCCGCTACCCGCAGCCCCGCTCGGCGCTGCTGCCGCTGCTGCACCTGGTGCAGGCCGAGGAGGGCTTCGTCAGCCCGACCGGCATCCGGTTCTGCGCCGAGCAGCTGGACCTCACCACCGCGGAGGTCACCGCCGTCGCGACCTTCTACACCATGTACCGGCGCCGCCCGGCCGGGAAGTACCACGTCGGGGTCTGCACCAACACCCTGTGCGCGGTGCTCGGCGGTGACCAGATCTTCGACGAGCTGCAGGAACACCTGGGCATCCGCAACAACGAGACCACCGAGGACGGCGAGGTCTCGATCGAGCACATCGAGTGCAACGCGGCCTGCGACTACGCGCCCGTGGTGATGGTCAACTGGGAGTTCTTCGACAACCAGACCCCGGAGAGCGCCCGGCAGCTGGTCGACGACCTCCGGGCCGGCCGCGAGGTCAGGCCCACCCGCGGTGCCCGGCTGTGCGGCTTCAAGGAGACCGCCCGGATCCTGGCCGGCTTCCCGGACGAGCGCCCGGGCGCCAACGACGAGTCCGGAGCCGGCGGCGCGCCCTCCCTGGCCGGACTCCGGCTGGCCCGCGGGGAGGCCCTGCCCGGCACCCCCGGCGCCAGGGTCGTCTCCCCCCGCAACGAGCCACCCCGGACCGGGTCCGCCACGGAGCCACCCCGCAACGAGTCCGCCACCACGGAGTCGCCCCGCACCGAGGACACCGGCCAGGAAGGGAGCGAGGCGTGATGACCTCCGCCGAGCCGGCCGAGAAGCTGCTCACCCCCGTCCTGTCCGACTCCTGGGACGACAGCCGCCCCTGGACGCTGGACACCTACCGCCGCCACCACGGCTACGAGGGCCTCAAGGCGGCCCTCGCCATGCCCCCGGACGACGTGATCGCCCTGGTCAAGGACGCCGGCCTGCGCGGCCGCGGCGGCGCTGGCTTCCCCACCGGCATGAAGTGGCAGTTCATCCCGCAGAACGACGGCAAGCCGCACTACCTGGTGGTCAACGCGGACGAGTCCGAGCCGGGCACCTGCAAGGACATCCCGCTGCTGTTCGCCAACCCGCACTCCCTCATCGAGGGAATGATCATCGCCTCCTACGCGATCCGCTGCGACCACGCCTTCATCTACCTGCGCGGCGAGGTCGTCCCGGTGCTGCGCCGGCTGCACGAGGCCGTCGCCGAGGCGTACCGGGCGGGCCTGCTCGGCCGGAACATCCTCGGCTCCGGCACCGACCTGGACATCACCGTGCACGCCGGTGCCGGCGCGTACATCTGCGGCGAGGAGACGGCACTGCTGGACTCGCTGGAGGGCCGCCGCGGCCAGCCCCGGCTGCGGCCCCCGTTCCCGGCGATCGCCGGCCTCTACGCCTGCCCGACGGTGGTCAACAACGTCGAGTCGATCGCCTCGGTGCCGCCGATCCTGGCCCGCGGCAAGGAGTGGTTCAGGGGCCTGGGCACCGAGAAGTCCCCCGGCTTCACGCTCTACTCGCTCTCCGGCCACGTCACCAACCCCGGCCAGTACGAGGCCCCGCTGGGCATCACGCTGCGCCAGCTGCTCGACCTCAGCGGCGGCGTCCGCGCCGGGCACCGGCTGAAGTTCTGGACCCCGGGCGGCTCCTCCACCCCGATGTTCACCGACGAGCACCTCGACGTCCCGCTGGACTACGAGGGCGTCGGCGCGGCCGGCTCGATGCTCGGCACCAAGGCGCTGCAGGTCTTCGACGAGACCACCTGCGTGGTGCGGGCGGTGACCCGCTGGACGGAGTTCTACGCCCACGAGTCCTGCGGCAAGTGCACCCCCTGCCGCGAGGGCACCTACTGGCTGGTCCAGTTGCTCAAGCGGATCGAGGCGGGCGAGGGCGTCGAGGGGGACCTGGAGAAGCTCCTCGACATCGCCGACAACATCAACGGCAAGTCCTTCTGCGCGCTGGGCGACGGCGCGGCCAGCCCGATCGTCTCCTCGCTCCAGCACTTCCGGGCCGAGTACGAGCAGCACCTGGCCGAGCGCCGCTGCCCGTTCGACCCGGCCGCCTCCACCGTCTGGGCCGACGGCCCCCGCCCCGGCCACCAGTCCGCCACCGAAAGGGAGGTGCACGCGTGACGATCACAGAGCCAACCGCCTCCACGGGAGACAAGCCCGCGGTCGAACTGGTCACGCTCACCATCGACGGCGTCGAAGTGCAGGTCCCCAAGGGGACGCTGGTGATCCGCGCGGCCGAGGCCGTGGGCACCCAGATCCCGCGCTTCTGCGACCACCCGCTGCTCGACCCGGCCGGCGCCTGCCGCCAGTGCATCGTCGAGGTCGAGGGCCAGCGCAAGCCGGTCGCCTCCTGCACCATCCCGGTGGCCGAGGGCATGGTGGTGCGCACCCAGCTCAGCTCGCCGGTGGCCGAGAAGGCGCAGCGCGGCGTGATGGAGCTGCTGCTGATCAACCACCCGCTGGACTGCCCGGTCTGCGACAAGGGCGGCGAGTGCCCGCTGCAGAACCAGGCGATGAGCAACGGCGCCGCGGACTCCCGCTTCGAGGGCATGAAGCGCACCTACGAGAAGCCGGTGCCGATCAGCAGCCAGGTGCTGCTGGACCGCGAACGCTGCGTGCTGTGCGCGCGCTGCACCCGCTTCTCGCAGCAGATCGCCGGGGACCCGTTCATCGACCTGGTGGAGCGCGGGGCGCTGCAGCAGGTCGGCACCGGCGAGGGGGACGACTTCGAGTCGTACTTCTCCGGGAACACCATCCAGATCTGCCCGGTGGGTGCGCTGACCTCGGCGGCCTACCGGTTCCGCTCGCGCCCCTTCGACCTGGTCTCCTCGCCGAGCGTGTGCGAGCACTGCTCGGCGGGCTGCGCGCAGCGCACGGACCACCGGCGCGGCAAGGTGCTGCGGCGGCTGGCGGGCGAGGACCCGGCGGTGAACGAGGAGTGGAACTGCGACAAGGGCCGCTTCGCCTTCCGCTACGCCCAGCAGCGGGACCGGCTGACCACCCCGATGGTGCGGGTGGACGGCGAACTGGTGCCGGTCTCCTGGCCGGAGGCGCTGGCGCGCGCCGCCGAGGGCCTGCGCGGCGCCCGGACCGGCGTGCTGGCCGGCGGCCGGGTGACGGTCGAGGACGCCTACGCGTACGCCAAGTTCGCGCGGGTGGTGCTGGGCACCAACGACGTGGACTTCCGGGCCCGCCCGCACAGCGGCGAGGAGGCGGACTTCCTGGCCGCGGCGGTCGCCGGGCGCGGGGTGGACGTGGACGGCTCGGGCGTGACGTACGAGCTGCTGGAGCAGGCACCGGCGGTGCTGCTGGCGGGCTTCGAGCCGGAGGAGGAGTCGCCGATCGTCTTCCTGCGGCTGCGCAAGGCGGTCCGCGGCCGCGGCCAGAAGGTGTTCTCGGTGGCCGCGTTCGGCTCCCGGGGTCTGGCCAAGCTGCGCGGCGCGCTGCTGCCGGCCGCGCCGGGCACCGAGCCGGAGTGGTTCGCGGCGCTGGCGGCGGACGAGCCGCTGAACGACGAGGCGGGCCGGGCGGCGGAGCTGCTGCGCGCCCCGGGTGCGGTGATCCTGGCGGGCGAGCGGCTGGCCGCCGTGCCGGGTGCGTTGACGGCGGTGCTGCGGCTGGCGCACGCGACCGGCGCGCGGCTGGCGTGGGTGCCGCGCCGGGCGGGTGAGCGCGGGGCCGTGGAGGCCGGCGCGCTGCCGGGCCTGCTGCCCGGTGGCCGTCCGGTGGCCGCGCCGGCGGCGCGGGCCGAGGCGGCCGAGGCGTGGGGGGTGGCGGAGCTGCCCTCCAAGCCGGGCCGGTCCACCGACCAGATCCTGGCGGCGGCCGCGCAGGGCGAGTTGGAGGCGCTGCTGGTCGGCGGGGTGGACCCGGACGACCTGTCGGACCCGGCGCTGGCCGACGAGGCGCTGGCGGCGGTCCCGTTCGTGGTGTCGCTGGAGCTGCGGCCCTCCGCGGTGACGGCGCGCGCGGACGTGGTGCTGCCGGTGGCGGCGGTGGCGGAGAAGGCCGGCACCTTCCTGGACTGGGAGGGCCGGGTGCGGATGTTCGAGGCGGCGCTCAAGCCGGACCAGCAGATGGGCCGTCACCTGCAGTCGGACCTGCGGGTGCTGAGCATGCTGGCGGACGCGCTGGGCCACCGGCTGGGCCTGCCCGACGTCCGGGCGGCGCGGCTGGAGCTGGACGCCTTCACCCCCTGGGAGGGCGACCGCGCGGCCGATCCCGCGGCGCACCCGGGCCTGCTGCCCCGGCCGGCCACCGGCCAGGCGGTGCTGGCGGGTTGGCGCCAGCTGCTGGACGAGGGCGTGCTGCAGCAGGGCGATCCGCACCTGGCGGGCACCCGGCACCGGGCGGTGGCCCGGATCTCCGCCGAGACGGCGAAGGAGATCGGCGCCGAGGCGGCCGCGGGGCTGCGGCTGACCGGCCCGGCCGGCTCGCTGACCCTGCCGCTGGAGGTCACCGACTCGATCCCGGACCGCACGGTCTGGATCCCGCTCGGCTCCACGCCGGGCGGCGCCCACCGCGCGCTCGGCACCACCGTCGGCCACCTGGTCACGATCGCGGCGGCCGAGGCCGGGCCCGAGCCGGCGGCGCAGGCCCCGGCCGACACGACCGCGGGCGAAGGGGAGGACCGATGACTCCGCAGCCGTACGAGACGCTCCACTTCTTCGGTCAGGACCCGTGGTGGCTGGTCCTGCTGAAGGCGGTGTTCTGCTTCGCCTTCCTGGTCCTGACGGTGCTGGTCGCGATCGTCTGGGAGCGCAAGGTGGTGGCCTGGATGCAGCTGCGCATCGGGCCGAACCGGCACGGGCCGTGGGGCCTGCTGCAGTCGCTGGCGGACGGCGTGAAGCTGGCGCTGAAGGAAGACCTGGTGGTCAAGGGCTCGGACAAGGTGGTCTACATCCTGGCCCCGATCGTCTGTGCCATCCCGGCCTTCATGGCCTTCGCGGTGATCCCGTTCGGTCCGGCCGGCGACGAGGTGTCGATCTTCGGCACCCGGACGCCGCTGCAGCTGACCGACTTCCCGGTGGCGCTGCTGTACATCCTGGCGACGGCCTCGGTGGGCATCTACGGCATCGTGCTGGCCGGCTGGTCCTCCGGTTCGACGTACCCGCTGCTGGGCGGGCTGCGCTCGTCCGCGCAGATGATCAGCTACGAGATCGCGATGGGCCTGTCCTTCGCGGCGGTGTTCATCTACTCGGGTTCGATGTCGACCTCGGAGATCGTGGCGCACCAGCAGCCGACGTGGTTCGCGGCGCTGCTGCCGGTGTCCTTCATCGTCTACGTCATCGCGATGGTCGGGGAGACCAACCGGGCGCCGTTCGACCTCCCGGAGGCCGAGGGCGAGCTGGTCGGCGGCTTCAACACCGAGTACTCCTCGCTGAAGTTCGCGATGTTCATGCTGGCCGAGTACGTGAACATGGTGACGGTCTCGGCGGTCGCCTCGACGCTCTTCCTGGGCGGCTGGCGGGCCCCCTGGCCGGTGTCGACCTTCTGGGAGGGCGCCAACCACGGCTGGTGGCCGATGCTGTGGATCACGCTGAAGATCCAGCTGCTGCTGTTCTTCTTCATCTGGCTGCGCGGCACGCTGCCCCGGTTCCGCTACGACCAGTTCATGAAGCTGGGCTGGAAGGTGCTGATCCCGGTCTCGCTGGTGTGGCTGGTGCTGATCGCTAGCGTGCGGGCCCTGCGCAACGAGGGCTACGACTTCGGCGAGGTGGTGCTGTACGTGGGCGCCCCGGTCGGGGCGGTGCTGCTGCTGGCGCTGCTGCGGGACTTCCTGCGGAAGCAGCCGGAGGCCGAGGAGACGCCCCCGGAGGGGCAGTTCGACCCGATGGCGGGCGGCTACCCGGTCCCGCCGCTGCCCGGCCAGGAGCTTCCGCCGGTGCCGCGCAGGCGCAGCCGCGCCCCGAAGCAACTCCAGGACGCCCTCAACGGCGCCGACCATTCCGAAGGGAGCTGAACCGAGATGTCGTCCGACCAGTCCGGTCCTTCCGACCGTACGGACCGGCCCGAACGGGCCGACCGGCCGTCGATCCTCGGCCCGGCCGCCGGCTTCGGCGTGACCTTCAAGGCCATGTTCAAGAAGCGGCTCACCGAGCAGTACCCGGAGCAGAAGAAGCCCACCGCTCCGCGCTTCCACGGCCGCCACCAGCTGAACCGGCACCCGGACGGCCTGGAGAAGTGCGTCGGCTGCGAGCTGTGCGCGTGGGCGTGCCCGGCCGACGCGATCTACGTGGAGGGCGCGGACAACCGGGACGAGGAGCGCTACTCGCCCGGCGAGCGCTACGGCGCGGTGTACCAGATCAACTACGCCCGCTGCATCCTGTGCGGGCTGTGCATCGAGGCCTGCCCGACCCGCGCGCTCACCATGACCAACGAGTACGAGCTGGCCGACTCCTCGCGGCGGGACCTGATCTTCACCAAGGAGCAGCTGCTGGTGGGCCTGTCCGAGGGCATGGTCGACACCCCGCACGCGATCTTCCCGGGCGCCGACGAGGGCGCGTACTACCGGGGCGAGATCACCGCGGCCGCGCCGGGCACGGTGCAGCAGGAGCGCACCGACCGGGAGAAGGAGGCGCAGCAGTGATCGGACAACTCGCAGCCGCCACCGGGACGACCTCCACCGGCGAGGCCGTCCAGTTCTGGGTGCTCGCGGTGGTCGCGGTCGGCGGCGCGCTCGGCATGCTGCTGATGCGCAAGGCCGTGCACAGCGCGCTGTGCCTGGCGGCCACCATGATGGCGCTGGCGGTCTGTTACATGGCCCAGGGGGCGGTGTTCCTGGGCGTGGTGCAGATCGTGGTCTACACCGGCGCGATCATGATGCTGTTCCTGTTCGTGGTGATGCTGGTCGGCGTCACCAGCGAGGACTCCCTGAAGGAGCAGCTGAAGGGCCAGCGGTTCGCGGCGGTGCTGTGCGGGCTGGGCTTCGGCGTGCTGCTGATCGCCGGGATCGCCAACGCGAAGCTGGACCACTTCACCGGGCTGTCCGAGGCGAACGCCGAGGGCAACGTGCCGGGCCTGGCCCGGCTGATCTTCACCCGCTACGTGTGGGCCTTCGAGGTCACCGGTGCGCTGCTGATCACCGCGGCGATCGGCGCGATGGTGCTGACCCACCGCGAGCACGTGAAGGCGCCGAAGACCCAGCGCGAGCTGGCGGCGCAGCGGATCAAGGACAACATCCAGGTGCCGCCGATGCCGGCGCCGGGCGTGTACGCGCGGCACAACGCGGTGGACGTGCCGGGTCTGCTGCCGGACGGCACGGTGGCCGAGGACTCGGTGATGGCGACGCTGCGCGAGCGCGGCCAGATCCGGGACGTCAGCCAGGCGATGCTGCAGCGGATGGCGGAGCTGGAGAACAGCACGGCGGACTGGCTGGGCCGTCCGTCCTCCGAGCGGCCGGCGGTGTCCGGTCCGCGCAAGTCCCTGGAGCCGGCGAACGCCAACAACGCCAACAACGCCAACAACGGCAACAACGCCACCGGGGCGGACGAGGAGGGAGCGCGGTGAATCCGGTCAACTACCTCTACTTGTCGGCCCTGTTGTTCACCATCGGCGCGTCCGGGGTGCTGATCCGGCGCAACGCGATCGTGCTGTTCATGTGCGTGGAGCTGATGCTGAACGCCTCGAACCTGGCGCTGGTGACCTTCTCCCGGATGCACGGGACCCTGGACGGTCAGATCATCGCGTTCTTCACGATGGTGGTCGCGGCTGCCGAGGTCGTGGTCGGCCTCGCCATCATCGTCTCCATCTTCCGGACCAGGCACTCCGCTTCGGTCGACGACAGCAACCTGATGAAGCTGTAGGCGGAGGGCCTCGGTGAACTCTCTCATTCCGCTGCTGGTGGCGGCTCCACTGGCCGGTGCCGTCCTGCTGCTGCTCGGCGGCCGGGCGCTGGACCGCTTCGGCCACTGGCTGGCCACCGCGCTCGCCGCGCTCCCGTTCGGCCTCGGCCTGGCGCTCCTCTCGGACATGCTCGGCCGCGACGCCGAGCACCGCACGCTCACCAAGTACCTGTTCACCTGGATCCAGGTGGACGGCTTCCGGGCCGACATGGCCTTCCGGCTCGACCAGCTGTCGATGACCTTCGTCCTGCTGATCACCGGCGTCGGCACGCTGATCCACGTCTACTCGGTCGGCTACATGGCGCACGACGAGCGACGTCGCCGCTTCTTCGCGTACCTGAACCTCTTCCTGGCGGCCATGCTGCTGCTGGTGCTCGCCGACAACTACCTGCTGCTGTACTTCGGTTGGGAGGGCGTGGGCCTGGCCTCGTACCTGCTGATCGGCTTCTGGCAGCACAAGCCGAGCGCGGCGACGGCGGCGAAGAAGGCCTTCATCGTCAACCGGGTCGGCGACATGGGCCTGTCCATCGCGATCATGCTGATGTTCGCCGAGTTCGGCTCCTTCGCCTTCGGCCCGGTCTTCGCCGGCGCCCCCGGGGCGAGCGAGGGCAAGCTGACGGCGATCGGCCTGATGCTGCTGCTGGCGGCCTGCGGCAAGTCGGCCCAGGTGCCGCTGCAGTCCTGGCTCGGGGACGCCATGGAGGGTCCGACCCCGGTCTCGGCGCTGATCCACGCGGCCACCATGGTGACCGCCGGCGTCTACCTGATCACCCGCTCCTCGGCGATCTTCGACCTGGCGCCGGACGCCCAGACCGCCGTGGTGGTGGTCGGCACGGTCACGCTGCTGTTCGGTGCGATCGTCGGTTGCGCCAAGGACGACATCAAGAAGGCGTTGGCCGGCTCGACCATGTCGCAGATCGGCTACATGGTGCTGGCGGCCGGGCTCGGCCCGATCGGCTACGTCTTCGCGATCATGCACCTGGTGACCCACGGCTTCTTCAAGGCCGGACTGTTCCTCGGCGCCGGGTCGGTCATGCACGGCATGGACGACGAGGTGAACATGCGTCACTACGGCGGCCTGCGGAAGTACATGCCGGTCACCTTCGCCACCTTCGGCCTCGGCTACCTGGCGATCATCGGCTTCCCGGGCCTGTCCGGCTTCTTCTCCAAGGACAAGATCATCGAGGCGGCCTTCGCCAAGGGCGGCACCGAGGGCTGGATCCTCGGCCTGTGCGCACTGGTCGGCGCCGCCGTCACCGCGTTCTACATGACGCGGGTGATGCTGCTGACCTTCTTCGGCGAGAAGCGCTGGAAGTCCGACGCCGAGGGCAACGCCCCGCACCCGCACGAGTCGCCGAAGATCATGACGCTCCCGATGGTCCTGCTGGCCTTCGGCTCGGTCTTCGCGGGCGGGCTGTTCGCCTACAACGAGTCCTTCCTGAAGTGGCTGGAACCGGTCACCGGGTACAGCGAGGGCGACTCGCCGCTCACCGCGACGGTCGTCACCGCGCTGACCACGGTCTGCATGCTGGCCGGCGTCGGCCTCGCGTACCTGATGTACGGGCGCTCGCCCGTCCCGGTGGTCCCGCCGGTCGGCTCCCCGCTCACCCGGGCCGCCCGCCGCGACCTGCTGCAGGACGACTTCAACCACGCGGTGCTGGTGCGGCCCGGCTCGGCGCTGACCGCGACCCTGGTCTTCTTCGACAGCCGCGGTCTGGACGGCTTCGTCAACGGCCTCGCCGCCGTGATCGGGGGCCTGTCCGGCCGGCTGCGGCGGATCCAGAACGGCTTCGTCCGCTCGTACGCGCTCTCCATGTTCGGCGGCACGCTGGTGCTGGTCGCCACGACTCTCCTGATGAGGTCCGTCTGATGACTCGTCGTCCTGATTCCCGTCGGGAGGTGGGGGCATGAGTGCCCTCCTGAGCACCACCTGTGCCGTCCCGGCGGTCGGCGCGGTGCTGACCGCCGCCCTGCCCGCCGGGTCGACCGGGGCCAGGCGCCGGACCACCAAGGCCGTCGCCCTGGGCGTCTCCGCCGTCACCCTGGCGCTGGCCGCCGTGGTGGCGACGCAGTTCGACCCGCACGGCGACCGCTACCAGCTGACCGAGTCGTACAGCTGGATCCGCTCCTTCGGGATCACCTTCTCGCTCGGCGTGGACGGCATCGGCGCCGTCCTCGCCCTGCTCACCGCCGTCCTGGTGCCGATGGTGATGCTCGCCTCCTGGCACGACGCCGACCCGCCCTCCTTGCCCGCCGACGGGCAGGAGGGGCCCGGCCCGGCCGGGCCCGACGGCACCGTCGACCCCGGCACCATCGAGGGGCGCCGCCGCACCCAGGGCTTCTTCGCCCTGGTCCTGGCGGTGGAGGCGATGGTGATCGTCTCCTTCTACGCCACCGACGTCTTCGTGTTCTACGTGTTCTTCGAAGCCATGCTGATCCCGATGTACTTCCTGATCGGCGGCTTCGGGGACCGGGCCGGCGGCCCCGAGTCGGCGCGTCAGCGCTCCTACGCGGCCGTGAAGTTCCTGCTCTACAACCTGCTCGGCGGCCTGGTGATGCTGGCCGCCGTGATCGGCTTCTACGTGATCGCGCAGGACCAGGGCTTCGGCACCTTCGACCTGCAGACCCTCACCTCGGCGATCGCCGACGGCAGGCTGCAGCTGTCCGGCACCGCCGAGAAGGCGCTGTTCCTGGGCTTCTTCTTCGCCTTCGCGGTGAAGGCCCCGCTGTGGCCGCTGCACACCTGGCTGCCGAACGCGATGGGCGAGGCCACCGCCGGCACCGCGGTGCTGATCACCGCGGTGGTGGACAAGGTCGGCACCTTCGCGATGCTGCGCTACTGCCTCGGTCTGTTCCCGCACGCCTCGAAGACCTTCGCCCCGGCGATCCTGGTCCTCTCGCTGATCGGGATCGTCTACGGCGCGCTGCTGGCGGTCGGCCAGAAGGACATCAAGCGGCTGGTCGCCTACGCCTCGATCTCCCACTTCGGCTTCATCATCATGGGCATCTTCGCCCTGACCAGCCAGGGCCAGAGCGGCGCGACCCTCTACATGGTCAACCACGGCCTCTCCACCGCCGCGTGGATGCTGGTGGCCGGCTTCCTGATCTCCCGCCGCGGCTCGCGGCTGATCGCCGACTACGGCGGCGTGCAGAAGGTCGCCCCGGTGCTCGCCGGGACCTTCCTGATCGGCAGCCTGGCGACCCTCTCGCTGCCCGGCCTCGCCCCGTTCGTCAGCGAGTTCCTGGTCCTGGTCGGCACCTTCACCCGCTACCCGGCGATCGGGATCGTCGCGACCCTCGGCATCGTGCTGGCCGCGCTGTACGCCCTGCTGCTGTACCAGCGCACCATGACCGGCCCGGTTAAGGAGGGCGTGCACGCGATCCCCGACCTCAAGGTCCGCGAACTCGCCGTGGTCGCCCCGCTGGTGGCGCTGACCGTCCTGCTCGGCGTCTACCCCAAGCCGCTCACCGACCTGGTCAACCCCTCGGTGAACGCCACGCTCTCGCAGGTCCACGAGACCGACCCGGCGCCGGCCCACCCGGTCGCCGCCACCCCAGGAGGTGAGCAGAAGTGAGCGCCACCGCAGTGCTCGCCGCCGCCGGCGGCAACACCCCCAGCATCCCGGCGCCGCACATCGAGTACGGCCAACTCTCCCCGATGCTCGTGGTGTTCGGCGCCGCCGTGGCCGGCATCCTGGTGGAGGCCTTCGTGCCCCGCCGGTACCGGCACTGGACGCAGGTGACGCTCGCGCTGACCGGGCTGGTCGGTGCCTTCGTCGCCGTGGTGGTGCTGGCCGTGCAGAGCCACGGCTTCACCCGGATCGACCTGCTGGCCATGGAGTCGGTCGCGCTGGACGGCCCGGCGCTGTTCCTGCAGGGCGTCATCCTGCTGGCGGCGGCGGTCGCGGTGCTCACCTACGCCGAGCGGAAGCTGGAGCCCAAGGCCGGCGGCCTGCCCGCCGACGCCTTCGCCGCCCAGGCCGCCGCCACCCCCGGCGGCGAGCAGGAGCGGGCCGCCGTCCGGGCGGGCTTCGCCACCAGCGAGGTCTTCCCGCTCACCATGTTCGCGGTCGGCGGCATGCTGCTCTTCCCCGCCGCCAACGACCTGCTGACCATGTTCGTGGCGCTGGAGGTCTTCTCCCTCCCGCTGTACCTGCTGTGCGCCCTGGCCCGGCGCCGCCGGCTGCTCTCCCAGGAGGCGGCGGTCAAGTACTTCCTGCTCGGCGCCTTCGCCTCGGCGTTCTTCCTGTTCGGCACGGCCCTGCTGTACGGCTACGCGGGCAGCGTCAAGCTCGGCGACATCGGCGACGTCATCTCCGGCAAGGCGATGACCACCCCCGCCCAGCTCAGCAGCACCCAGAGCGACGTGCTGGTGCTGACCGGCCTGGCGATGCTCTCGGTCGGCCTGCTGTTCAAGGTGGCCGCGGTGCCGTTCCACTCCTGGACCCCGGACGTCTACCAGGGCGCGCCGACCCCGGTGACCGGATTCATGGCGGCCGCCACCAAGGTCGCGGCCTTCGGGGCCTTCCTGCGGCTGTTCTACGTGGCCTTCCCGGGCCTGCGGCTGGACTGGCGGCCGGTGATGTGGGGCGTGGCGATCCTGACCATGGTGGTCGGCGCCGTGCTGGCGGTGACCCAGCAGGACGTGAAGCGGCTGCTGGCGTACTCCTCGATCGCGCACGCCGGGTTCATCCTGACCGGCGTGATCGCCGTCAACAAGCAGGGCATCTCCTCGGTGTTGTTCTACCTGCTGGCGTACTCCTTCGTGACGCTCGGCGCGTTCGCCGTGGTCACCCTGGTGCGCGACTCCAAGGGAGAGGCCACCCACCTGTCCAGCTGGGCCGGGCTGGGGCGGCGCTCGCCACTGGTCGCTGCGGTCTTCGCGCTGTTCCTGCTGGCCTTCGCGGGGATCCCGCTGACCTCCGGCTTCACCGGGAAGTTCGCGGTCTTCCAGGCCGCGGCGAGCGGCGGGGCGATTCCGCTGGTGATCGTCGGTGTGCTGAGCTCGGCGGTGGCCGCCTTCTTCTACATCAGGGTCATCGTGCTGATGTTCTTCTCGGACCCGCAGCCGGGCGGGCCCACGGTGGCGATCCCGAGCGCCTTCACGGCGACCGCGATCGGGGTGGGGGTGCTGGTCACGCTGGGTCTCGGCCTGCTGCCGCAGTACTTCCTCGACCTCGCGTCGAAGGCGTCCCTGTTCGTGCGCTGACCTTCCGTCGCGAACGCACCCGTCCAGGGCCCCGTCCGGGCCGCGCCCCGTTCGCGCGGCCCGGACGGGTGTTTGTCGGCACCCCGGGCCGGAGCGTTCCGGCGGTCCTCCCGCCTTTATTTCCAGCCGAATTCACCCCCACCGCCGCACGGCCCGTACAGCGGCCCTGACCAGGGAATCCAGCCGGATCATGACAGGATCCGCACGCCCGTGCAGTGATCCACTCGCGACCGGATACCCTGCCTGTATGGCCAGCGGCGGCACTCAGGGACCAGGCCGCTAGATCGACCAGGGACAGAGGAGTGGTCTTCGTGACCGTCGTGGAACCCTTCGGGCTCAGCGTGCAGGACCGCGACCTGACCCGGGACGTCCAGGCCGGACTGGACGCGGTGGAGGCGGCGCTCGGCGAGGCCGTCAAGAGCGACGTCCCCTTCATCACCGTCACCGCCAGTCACCTCCTTGAGGCCGGCGGCAAGCGCTTCCGTCCGCTGCTCCTGCTGCTGGCCGCCCAGTTCGGCGACCCCGGGGCGCCCGGAGTGGTGCCGGCCGCGGTCGTCGTCGAGCTGACCCACCTGGCCACGCTGTACCACGACGACGTCATGGACGAAGCCCCGGTGCGCCGCGGCGCCCCCAGCGCCAACTCCCGCTGGGACAACTCGGTCGCCATCCTCACCGGCGACTTCCTCTTCTCCCGTGCCTCCCAGGTGCTGGCCGACCTCGGCCCGGAGGCCGTGCGGATGCAGGCCGAGGCCTTCGAGCGGCTGGTCACCGGCCAGATCCTGGAGACCCGCGGCCCCGGCTCCGACATGGACCCGCTCCTCCACTACCTGGACGTGCTGGAGGGCAAGACCGGCTCGCTGATCGCCGTCTCCTGCCGGATAGGAGCGCTGATGGCCGGCGCCGAGCCCGCCCTCGTCGACACCCTCGGCGAGTTCGGCGAGCGGATCGGCATCGCCTTCCAGCTGGCCGACGACGTGCTCGACATCGCCAGCGACGGCCACGAGTCCGGCAAGACCCCCGGCACCGACCTGCGCGAGGGCGTGCCGACCCTGCCGACCCTGCTGCTGCAGCAGATGCCGGCCGACCCGGCGGACCCGGACGACGCCCGGCTGCGCGAACTGCTCACCCAGGACCTCTCGGACGACGGCCTGCACGCCGAGGCGCTGCGCCTGATGCGGGCCCACCCCGCGCTGGAGCGCGCCCGCGCCGAGACGCTGCGCCGCGCCGAGGAGGCCCGGGCGCTGCTCGCCCCGCTGCCGGCCTGTGCGGCGAAGGCGGCCCTGGAAGGGCTCTGCGACGCGGTGGCCATCCGCACCATGTGACGACCCGGCCCGCCCGGTCCCGCCTCCGGCCCCGGGCTCTCGGCTGTGACCGGGCCGATCCCGGCGCGACCGGGCCCCGGCCCCGGTGGAACCGGCCGGATCGGTGGGGCGGGCCCCGGCGATGGGGGAGACTGACTTCCGTCAGCTCACCCCTGCCGGGAAGGTCGCCATGCGTCGCGTCGTCATCGCCGAGGACTCCGTACTGCTGCGGGAGGGACTGACCCGGCTGCTCACCGACCGCGGCCTGGAGGTCGTCGCGGGCGTCGGGGACGGCGCCGCCCTGGTGAAGACCATCCACGACCTGGCCGCGGCCGACGAGCTGCCCGACGTCGTGGTCTCCGACGTCCGGATGCCCCCCACCCACACCGACGAGGGCCTGCGCGCCTGCGTCGAGCTGCGCGGGCACTACCCGCAGCTGGGCGTGCTCGTGCTGTCGCAGTTCGTGGAGGAGCGGTACGCCGCGGAGCTGCTGGCCGGATCCACGCGCGGTGTCGGCTACCTGCTGAAGGACCGGGTCGCCGAGGTGCGCGAGTTCGCCGACGCGGTGGTCAGGGTCGCCGAGGGCGGCACCGCGCTGGACCCCGAGGTGGTGCAGCAGCTGCTCAGCCGCAGCCGCAAGGGGGACGTTCTGGCCAATCTCACGCCGCGCGAGCGCGAGGTGCTCGGGCTGATGGCCGAGGGCCGCACCAACGCCGCGGTGGCCAAGCAGCTGGTGGTCTCCGACGGCGCGGTGGAGAAGCACGTCAGCAACATCTTCCTCAAGCTGGGCCTGGCCCAGAGCCCGGAGGACCACCGCCGGGTGCTGGCCGTGCTGACGTACCTCAAGTCCTAGGCGCCCCGCCCCCGCCCCCGCCCCCGCCCCGCCCCCCGCCTTGCCCGCTCCCGCTCCGCCAACGCCCGGCGGGTGCCCGCTCCCGTCCGGCACCCGGGAAGGTCCGCCGGATTCGGAATGATCTCCGGCGGTCGGACGTTCTTCCCATGAGCGGTACGGGCGCGGGCCGGTGATTTCCCGCCGCACGCGGGAGTTCCGTCCCAGGCCGACTCCACCCGCATAGGATGCGAGAGGTGCACCAGGCGGACGGGGCACGGGGCCGCGCCCGCGGTGGTGTGCCCTAGGAGGTCCGCGGCAGTGACCAGTCAGGTCGATCAGTCAGAGGCAGTGGACGGCTCGGACGGCGACGAGGCCGGTACCGGGAGCGGCGAGGCACGCCCCGGCCCGAGCGCACCGGCCGACCCGGCCGCCCCGGGCGGCCCGCCACCCGGGCGCACCAAGCCGATCCGCAGACTCGACCGGGTGATCATCCGTTTCGCCGGCGACTCCGGTGACGGCATGCAGCTCACCGGTGACCGGTTCACCTCGGAGACGGCGTCCTTCGGCAACGACCTGTCCACCCTGCCGAACTTCCCCGCCGAGATCCGCGCCCCCGCCGGCACCCTGCCCGGTGTCTCGTCCTTCCAGCTGCACTTCGCCGACCACGACATCCTGACCCCGGGCGACGCCCCCAACGTGCTGGTCGCGATGAACCCGGCCGCGCTCAAGGCGAACCTGGCGGACCTTCCGCGCGGCGCCGAGATCATCGTCAACACCGACGAGTTCACCAAACGCGCGCTGGCCAAGGTCGGTTACGCGGCCGACCCGCTCGCCGACGGCTCGCTGGACGGCTTCCACCTGCACAAGGTGCCGCTCACCACGCTGACCCTGGAGGCGCTCAAGGACAGCGGCCTCGCCCGCAAGGACGCCGAGCGGGCGAAGAACATGTTCGCCCTGGGCCTGCTGTCCTGGATGTACCACCGGCCCACCCACGGCACCGAGACGTTCCTGCGCAGCAAGTTCGCCAAGAAGCCGCAGATCGCCGAGGCGAACGTCCAGGCCTTCCGGGCGGGTTGGAACTTCGGCGAGACCACCGAGTCCTTCGCGGTCTCCTACGAGGTGCCGCCGGCCAAGCTCCCCGCCGGGCGCTACCGCAACATCTCCGGCAACCTCGCGCTGTCCTACGGGCTGATCGCCGCCTCGCAGCGCTCGGGCCTGCCGCTCTACCTGGGCTCGTACCCGATCACCCCGGCCTCGGACATCCTGCACGAGCTGAGCAAGCACAAGAACTTCGGGGTGCGCACCTTCCAGGCGGAGGACGAGATCGCCGGCATCGGTGCCGCGCTCGGCGCCGCCTTCGGCGGGGCGCTCGGCGTGACCACCACCTCCGGGCCGGGCGTGGCGCTCAAGAGCGAGACGATCGGCCTGGCGGTCTCGCTCGAACTGCCGCTGCTGGTCGTGGACATCCAGCGCGGCGGCCCCTCCACCGGGCTGCCGACCAAGACCGAGCAGGCGGACCTGCTGCAGGCCATGTTCGGGCGCAACGGCGAGGCACCGGTGCCGATCGTCGCCCCGGCCACGCCCGCGGAGTGCTTCGACGCGGCACTGGAGGCGGCCCGGATCGCGGTCACCTACCGCACCCCGGTCTTCCTGCTCTCCGACGGCTACCTGGCCAACGGCTCGGAGCCCTGGCGGATCCCCGAGGTCGACGAACTGCCCGGGATCGAGCCGCAGTTCGCGACCGGACCGAACCGCGAGGACGGCGCCTTCTGGCCGTACCTGCGCGATCCCCGGACGCTGGCCCGGCCCTGGGCGCTGCCCGGCACGCCCGGCCTGGAGCACCGGATCGGCGGCATCGAGAAGCAGGACGGCACCGGGAACATCTCCTACGACCCGGCCAACCACGACTTCATGGTCCGCACCCGGCAGGCCAAGATCGACGGCATCACCGTCAAGCCGGTCGAGGTGGACGACCCGAGCGGGGACGCCCGCGTGCTGGTCCTCGGCTGGGGCTCGACGTACGGGCCGATCACCGCGGCGGTGCGCCGGGTCCGGGCGGACGGCGGCGAGGTCGCCCAGGCGCACCTGCGTAACCTCAACCCCTTCCCGGCCAACCTGGGCGCGGTGCTGAGGAGTTACGAGAAGGTCATCGTGCCCGAGATGAACCTGGGGCAGCTCGCGCTGCTGCTGCGGGCGAAGTACCTGGTGGACGCCGAGTCCTACAACCAGGTGCGCGGACTGCCCTTCAGGGCGGCCCAGTTGGCGGACGTGCTGTGGGCCGCGATCGGCACCCTGGACGAGGAGGACCACCGATGACCGAGAGCGGCTTCCCGTCCCTGCGGCTGGTGCCCAAGGCCGAAGCACCGCAGAGCGCGAAGGACTTCAAGACCGACCAGGAGGTGCGCTGGTGCCCCGGCTGCGGGGACTACGCGATCCTGGCGGCGGTGCAGTCCTTCATGCCGGAACTCGGCATCAAGCGGGAGAACACGGTCTTCGTCTCGGGCATCGGCTGCTCCTCGCGCTTCCCGTACTACATGAACACCTACGGGGTGCACTCCATCCACGGGCGGGCGCCGGCCATCGCGACCGGGCTGGCGAGCTCGCGCCAGGACCTCAGCGTCTGGGTGGTGACGGGTGACGGCGACGCGCTGTCGATCGGCGGCAACCACCTGATCCACGCCCTGCGGCGGAACGTCAACCTGAAGATCCTACTGTTCAACAACCGGATCTACGGCCTCACCAAGGGCCAGTACTCACCGACCAGCGAACTCGGCAAGATCACCAAGTCCACGCCGATGGGCTCGCTGGACGCACCGTTCAACCCGCTGTCGCTGGCGCTCGGTGCCGAGGCCACCTTCGTCGCCCGCACCATCGACTCCGACCGCCAGCACCTGCAGTCGGTGCTGCGGGCGGCAGCCGAGCACGAGGGCACGGCGCTGGTGGAGATCTACCAGAACTGCAACATCTTCAACGACGGCGCCTTCGAGGTGCTGAAGGAGCCCGGCACCCGGGACGAGGCGCTGATCCGGCTGGAGCACGGGCAGCCGATCCGCTTCGGTGCGGAGGGTGCCAACGGCGTGTTCCGGGGCCGGAGCGGCGAACTGTCCACCGGGCCGGTCACGGCGGAGAACGAGGCGGACCTCCTGGTCCACGACGCGCACGCGGCGAGCCCGGCCACCGCCTTCGCGCTCTCCCGGATCGCCGACGCGGACACCCTGCACCACACGCCGATCGGCGTGCTGCGCAGCGTCGAGCGGCCGGTCTACGACGAACTGATGGCGAGCCAGCTCGCGGCCGCCGTCGCCGACCGCGGCCCCGGCGACCTGGCCGCGCTGCTGGCGGGCAGCGACACCTGGACGGTGGACTGACCGCCCCCGGACGCGACTCGGCGCCCCCGTCCCGGCCGGGACGGGGGCGCCCGTCGTTCCGCCCCCTATTGCGGGCCCGGCTGCCGCCGGCCGGCTACTTCTCGACCCACTCGACCAGCTCGATCGCGATCCCGTTCGGGTCGGCGACCTGGAACAGCTTCTCGCCCCACGGCTCCTCGCGCAGCGGCAGGGTGACGGTGACCCCTTCCGCGCGCAGGCGGCGCTCCTCGGCGGCGACGTCCTCGACGACGAACGCCAGGATCACGCCGTCCGCGATCCGGTGGCGCTGGTCCTCCGGCAGGACTTCGAGGCCGCGCCGCAGGTAGACGACGTTCGTTCCGCCGCCCGGGTGGGCGAGCGAGACGAAGCCGTCGGCCGACATCTCCTCGGCGTAGCCGAAGTGCCGCTTGAGGAAGGCGGCGGAGCTGGTGACGTCCTCGACGGTCAGGGAAACGGCGGTCCTGGTGATCTGCAAGGCGGAGAACCCTCTCGTCCGTACGTGCCCGGTTATCCCGTACGCAGTACACTATACATAGTACGGAGAATTACGCCAGAGGTCGCC
Organism: Kitasatospora sp. NPDC085464; assembly: GCF_044541955.1. Classification (NCBI taxonomy): domain Bacteria; kingdom Bacillati; phylum Actinomycetota; class Actinomycetes; order Kitasatosporales; family Streptomycetaceae; genus Kitasatospora; species Kitasatospora sp. NPDC085464. The sequence goes on along the minus strand of NZ_JBITTM010000043.1, from coordinate 12,607 downwards.
GCCGCGACGCCCGAGGGAGGCTCCCGGGTGGGAGCCTCCCTCAGGCGTTCGGTGCGGGACGCGTCAGTAGACGCAGGGGATGCCGCCGTCGGACTGGGCGTCGACCCCGGGGCCCTGCATCGGGAGGTTGGCGGTCGGGTCGGACGGCGCACCGGTCGGGGCGGCGGGCCTGTCGGCGTCGACGCCGGTGAAGCCGGTGCCGAGGGTCACCACGACGCGGTCCGCGCCGACGGAGGCGGACTCGGTGGCGGTCACGCCGTAGCGGGCCGCGATCTGGTCGGCCGCCTCCTTGGCGCCCTTGCCGTAGGCGACGGTGGTGGTCTTCGGCCTGGTGGCCGCCGGGCCGGTCCGGCCCTCCTTGAAGCCCATCGCGACCAGGGCCCTGGACTCGGCCGTCGAGGTGACCCCGGCGGCCGAGGAGGCGTTGAGGACGTCCACGGTGACGGCCTTCGCGGCGGTCGGCGTCGGCGTCGGTGTCGGGGTGTCGGCGGGGGCCGACGGGGCGGGGGTGGCGGAGGCGTCCGCGGCGTCGGCCGGCGCGGCGGCGTCCGCGTAGCCGAACAGCTGCTTGACCACCTTCTGGATCTTCGACGGGGTGACCAGGTTGACGTCCTGGCCGTTGCGGGTGCCGAAGCCGTCGAAGGTCAGGGTGTTGAACTCGACGTTGCCGCCGGTCAGCGCCGGGGCCTGCTGGGCGAAGTCGAGGATGTTCCACTCGTTGTCGATGACGAGGTCCTTCTGCACCACGCCCATCAGCTGCTGCAGCTTGCCGAGGTCGCCGATGACGCCCTTCTGCTTCAGGTTGTGCACGACGGCGGAGATGAAGGCCTGCTGGCGGTGGGTGCGGGCGAAGTCGCCGGAGTTGCCGTCGGGGCCGTCGAGGTTGTGGCGCTGGCGGACGAAGGACAGGGCCTGGGCGGCGTTGAGGGTGTTGATGCCCTTCTTGAAGTCCGCGCCGGAGCCCTGGCCCTCCATGGCCGGGTCCCTGGTGTCGTGGGTGAGGCAGACCTGGATCGGCTCGACCGCCTTGGCGATGTCGTAGAAGCCCATCAGGTTGACCTCGGCGATGTGGTCGATCGGCTGGTCGAGGAACTTCTGCACGGTGCGGATGGTGGCCGCGCGCCCTATGTCACGGCCGGCCTTCTCCAGGTCGGCGCCCTTGAGGCCCTTGGCCCGCAGGCCCGGGTCCGCCTTGTCCTTGGCGGCGCCGTAGGCCTCCTTGATCTTGGCCATGCCCAGCTGGGACCCGTCGGCGTTGTAGGTCATGACGTAGTCGTCGCGCGGTATGGAGACCGCCTGCACCTTGCCGCCGTTCGCGGGGATGTGCAGCAGGATCAGGGAGTTGGTGTTGTAGCCGCCGACGTCGGAGCTGTGGCCGGCGTGCAGCTCGTCCTGGACGAACTGCGGCGGGAGGTCCGAGCCGTCCATGTTCTTGCGGCTGTCCAGGCCGATCAGCAGCAGGTTGACCGAGTTGTCCAGGTGCTTGGGGGCGTCCTTCTTGGTGTCGGCGATGACGTTGGAGGTGGTCATCCCGTCGGTGAGCTGCTTGACCTCGTACCAGACCACCCCGCTGGCGGCGAACACCGCCAGTCCGACGGTGCAGGCCACCACCCGGCCCGCGATCAGCAACGGGGAGGGCCGGCGGGCGCCGGCGCCCCGGCGGGACTCGGCGCCCCCGCGGCCCGCGGCGCGCCTGCGGGCGGCCGCCCGGCCGCCGTTCCCGGCCTCCGCGGTGCCCTCGGTGTGCTCGGCGTCGTCAGCCACGGTGCCTCCTCCGGTCCCGGACCAGCCGGACCACGATCACCAGCAGGGCCGCCGCCGCGGCCTCGGCCATCACGGGGAAGCCGTGCACCACCCACTTCGCGGCGCCGGTGGCCAGGCCCTTGCCCCGGTAGTCGTCCCGGTGGGCCGCCAGTTCGACGGCGGCCGTCGCGCCCAGGACGACCAGCGGCGAGGCCGCCAGGACCCACCACCAGCCGTTCCGGCTGCTCAGCGCCGCCGCGGCCGCCGTCCCGAGCACCGCGCCCACCGCGAAGGCGAGCCCCATGCCGGGGCCGGACAGCTCGTCGACCGCGGCGCCCGCCAGGGGCAGCCCGAGGGCCGCGGCGACGGGCAGGGCGGCTCCGCCGGCCAGGGGGCGTACGGACGCCCCGGGCCTGCCCGCCGCCCGCTCCCGCGCACCCTGGTCGGATGACCGTCCTCGTTGTCCCGCCACGCATTCACCCCCGGTGTTCCCGTGTGTCGTGCGCCACGATGGCGCGCGCCGGTTGTCGATCGTCCTCCCGGTGTCCGGAACTCCGTTCGTGGCGCTGCCAGTTCTGGACGCTCGGGCCGGTCGGTCGGTTCCCGTGCGCGGCCGGGCCGCCGGTGGGCGGGGGCGGAGGGTTCCGCATGGCCTCTACGCGGGTGTAGAGGCCGTAGGCAGCATAGATGACGTGCGTCCGGTGGCAAGCGCTCCGGGCGACTACGGATCGGCGGGCGGCTCTGCGCGCGACCCGGTCGGCGGCCTGGTCGGCGGCCTGGTCGGGGGCCTGGTCCGTTGCTCGGTCCGTGGCTCGGTCCGCGGTGCGTCGGATAAACTACACCGGGTAGTTTCTGAGCGGGTCGGCCACCGGGCCGACGGATGAGGAGTGGGCCGTGGCGACCACGGGTGGAGCGGCGGGGCGTCCGGAGAAGCGCAAGGCGATCACGCAGGCCGCGATGGTGGTGTTCGGGCGCGAGGGCTACGTGCGGGCCAGCATGGACGCGATCGCGGCCGAGGCCGGGGTCTCCAAGCGCACGGTCTACAACCACTTCGCCGACAAGGAGACCCTCTTCCTGTCGGTGGCGCTGCAGAACTCGGCGGAACTGACCGAGAAGATCCGGGAGCTGATGGCGAAGTACCTCGACCGGGTGGTGGACCTCCGCCAGGACCTGGTCGACTTCGCGGTCGAGCGGGCGCGCGCGGTGCTGTCCGCCGGGGAGCACGGGGCGCTCGGCCGGGCGATCCGCGCCGAGGTGGCCAACATCCCGCCGGACGTCCTGGAGGCCTGGCTGGAGGCCGGGCCGATCGCCTCGATGCGCGACCTCGCGGCGCACTTCGAGGCGCTCGCGGAGCGCGGACTGCTGGTGGTCGAGGACGCCGGCCTGGCCGCCGAGCAGTACACGCTGCTGACCTTCCACGGCATCGCCGAGCGCTCCTTCTGGGGCGCCCTCCCGGTGGCGGACGAGGAGGTCGTGCGGATCGCGACGGTCGGCGTCGACGCCTTCCTGCGGATCCACGGCGGCCCGGCGGCCCGCGGCTGAGACCCGGCGGGCCGGGTCCGGGCGGAGCGGGTCCCGCCGGGGCCGGAACCGGGGGCGGGGGCGGCAGTGCGCCGCCCCCGCCCGAAGTCCGTACCGGTCACTTCCAGTTGACGCCCTTGCCGAGGGTGTACGGGTCGCCCCAGTACTCGGCGCCCGCCACCTTCGACGCCTCCGGGGACATCGCCACCGCGCAGGAGGTGGCCGACTGCCCGTTGGTGAAGCCCTTGGGCAGCGAGTCGCTCTTGCACTTGGCGAAGGAGCCGATGATCATCAGCTCCTGCGCCTCGGTGCCGTCCGCCAGCAGGCCCTTCATGTGGTTGACGCTGGTGAAGGACAGGTCGCTGCTGCCGGCGTTGGTGACCTTGTAGTGGATGTAGTACGGCACCAGCCCCTTGGCCTTGTCGCCCAGGTTCAGCGAGGTCAGGTCGGCCGGGTCGCCCTTCTCGATCGAGGTGACCGCGAGCGCGATGGTGCCGCTGGTGCTGCCCGAGGTGAACGGGATGGTGACGGCGTCGCCGACCTTGACCGTGGTGCCGGGCGCCGGGGTCGAGCCGGCGGGCGCGGGCGCGGCGGCCGAACCGGACGCCGCGCCGCCCGCCGGGGCGGAGGTCGGGGCGGCCGGGGTGATGGCGCCGCCGCTCGGCGACGGGGCACCCGTGGCGGACGCGGACGCGGACGGCGCGGACGGTGCCGCCGGCGGGGTCGTCGCGGTGTCGGACGACGACGCGTCGTCGTTGCAGGCGGTCATGGTGAGTGCGCCGACCGCGGCCAGCGCGGCCAGGGCCAGCGCACGGCGGTTGTTGCGGATGGGCTTCATGTGACGTTCCCCCGTCATTGCGGACCGCCGGTGGGCGGTCCTCCTGAGGGACGTTCATAGCGCAGTGCGGGGGCGGGGTGCCATCGCTTTGACGCCGTCTTGACTGGTCCGTGACGACTCCCCCGCGGGTCCGTGACAAGGGATATCGAGCCGTGATCAGGAGGCGGGGCGGGGGCGCAACCCCGGGCCGATCATGTTCGCGCGAATCTGTTCGCCGTGGTTCCGCAAATGATCGATCAGGCCCGTCGGCTGGCGGCCGAACGCTGCCCGGACACGCTCGCCGCCGCCCGCGCCGGGCCCCAGACCGTGGAGACCGCCGGGCCCGGTCCGTTCGTCGGCGCCGACGAACGGACCGGGCCCCCGGGGATGGGTCAGAGCATCCAGCGCTGGGCCGGGTCGCTGCCGTTGCAGTTCGCCATCGAGGTGTACTGGCCGACGCCGTTGCCCCGGAGGCACTGCCCGGTGGCCGCGTTGCGGACCAGGTACCAGCCGCGGTCCTCGTCGGTCAGCCGCCACTTCTGGTCGGCCGGCATCCAGTCCCCGGCCGGCTGGTTGAGCCCGTCCCAGCCCCCGGGGGTGTCCCAGAGCCGGACGGAGCCCGAAGCGGTGTCCAGGTCGACGACCTTGCCGCCGCTGCCGTGCGAGATGGCGGTGGTGCCGTCGCAGTAGCCCCAGACGAACCAGGACTGGGCGGAGGACCAGTCGTTGGACGAGTAGACGCCGATCCGCTGGCCGTTGGCCTCGTTGTTCTGCGGCAGGTCGAGGACGCCGGCGGCGCCGTTGTAGATCTTCGCGGGGCTGTGCAGGGAGGGCGACAGCTCGCAGCCGGCCTGCGCGGACGACGCGGCCTGCGCGGCCGGCGCACCGGCCACGACCGCCCCCGCGACGGCCGCGACGGCGCCGAACGAGGCGAGGACCCTGCGGGTGCGGCCGGTGGTTCCCGTGGTGGTTCTCATCGGTGTTCTCCTTCTGGTGTGGTGGACGGGCCCGGCGTCAGCCGCGCGGGACCCGGAGTGCGGCCCACTGCTTGGGGCCGGGGATGCCGTCGGCGTCCGGACCGGAGTCGCCGAGTTTGTGCTGCCAGTTGCGGAAGGACTTGCGGTCGGCGTCGGACCACTCGGGGCCGGGGCCCTCGGCGTAGGCCGAGCAGCCCTCGGCAACGAGGCGCTCGCCCATCCGCGTGACGACGTCGCTGTGCCGGCCGTCGTGGAAGAAGTCGGCGCCGGGGAAGGGCTCGAAGCCGTCCCCGCCGGCGTCGCCCGCCGGGCCGGAGCCGCCGGACGGGGCGCCACCGGACGACGCGCCGCCGGACGACGCGCCGCCGCTCGGACTGTCGTCCGCGGAGGCCTCCTGCCCGAAGTAGATCGCCCCGGGCCGGTCCTTCCACTCCGGGTCGGCGAGGACCACGCCGCCGGCGAAGTCCGGGATGCCGTAGCCGTGGACCCAGTCCGAGCGGCGATCGCGGGTCTTCATGTAGACGCCGTCGCCCTCGGAGCCGCCGCCCGCGCCGGTGTTGCCCTCGACGGTGGTGATGGTGGAGCCGGTGTAGGCGATGCAGATGCCGGTGTGGCTGCCGCCGCCGGGCCCGAAGAAGACCTGGCCGCCGATCACCGGATACTCGGTGAAGCGGCCGCGCTCCGTGAACCAGGCGACGCCCTCCGCGCAGGAGGCGCTGACCGGGAAGAGGCCGGCGTTGCCGGACTCCTGGGCGCACCAGGCGACGAAGGTGGCGCACCAGGCCTCGCCCTGGGACCACTCCAGGCCGGAGACGGCGGGTGAGAACTTCTGGACGTTGTTCCAGTGCCCGCCGCTGCGACCCTCGTGGTAGCCGACCTCGTCTCGGGCGACGCGGATCAGGTCCGCCGCGTTCGAGGACATGGGTGTGGACTCCTTGTTGCTCGATGCTCGAAAGGTGTCGGTCGGGTCTCAGACCTTGGCGAAGGTCTGGACGTAGCGGCCCCAGTTGCCGCGCTGGCGGGGCGCGTAGCCGACGCCGAGGCGGTTGTAGGTGGGGTTGAGGATGTTGTCCCGGTGGTGCGGGCTGTTCATCCACATCTGCATCGCCTCTCCCACGCTGTTGCCCGGGGTGACGTTCTCGGCGGCGGCCACGTTGGTGAGGCCGGCGTCCCGGATGCGGTCCCAGGGGGAGCTGCCGTCGGTGCCGTCGTGCTGGGTGAGGTCGTGCGAGGCCATGTCGTCGGCGTGGCGCTGGGCGGCCGAGCCGAGGCGGTCGTCCAGGAGCAGTGCCGGGGCGCCGACCCGGCCGCGCTCGGCGTTGACGGCGTTCAGCATCTCGGTGCGGAAGTCACCGCCGCCCCCCGGCTGGGGCTGCGGCTGCGGCTGGGGCTGCGGTCGGCCACCGCCGCCCGCGCCGCCGGCTGCGGCCGGGACGAGCTGCCACCGCTGCGCCGGGTTGCCGTCGTCCTGCCGGCCCAGCGTGAGCGGGGAGCCGGGGGCGGCGGCGGTGAGGAACAGCGCGCCCTCGTCGGCGCGGGTGGTGCGGATGCGGACCCAGTCGTTGTCGACGGGCTCGAAGCACCAGTGCTGGTTGGGCTGGTTGTGCTCGTTGAACAGCCAGGCCTGGCCGATGGAGTAGTTGTAGTCCATGACCATGGCCTGGCCGGGGGCGTGGCGCCCGGTGGTCAGCTGGGTCTCCAGGAGGAAGCTGCCGTTCTCCTTGGCCCAGAAGGTCCAGCCCTGTGCGGCGGTGCCGTTGGGGCCCCAGGACTGGACGGCGGTGCCGGCGGCGGTCTGGCTGGAACGGACGTCGGCGACGGTTCCGTTGGCGGACCTGAGGGTGAGGGTCTGGCCGTGCTGCGGGAGCGCGGGCATGGGTTGCGCCTCTCGTCTGTGGTGTCGCCCCGGGCCGCGTTCGCGGTGGCCCGGGGCCTGACGAGGAGGACGTTCCAGGATCGCGGCAGACGGGCGGTCAACACGCGTAGCAGACAAGCGCGTTGATGCCGCGTCTACTGCGCCAGCAGCCCCCTGACCTGCGCGGCCTCCTCCGACAGCCCCAGCCGCTCGTACACCTCCAGGGAGTCCGCCAGGCAGGCCCGGGCCTGGCGCGGGCGGCCGAGGCCGGTGAGCGCGGTGCCGAGGGTGCGCAGCAGGCCGGCCTCCAGCGCGGCACTGGTGCGGCGGGCGAGCGGGAGGACGGCCTCGGCGGAGTCGACGGCGAGCAGCCAGCGGCCGGCCTCGGCGTGGATGCGGGCGGCGAGGTCGCCGGCCGCGGCCGCGAACACGGTGACCTGGAGCTCGGTGAACTCCTCGCGGGCACCGACGGCGTGGTCCAGCGCCGCCTCCGGGTCGCCGCACAGCCGCAGCACCCGGGCGAGGTAGTAGCGGCCGATCGCCGCGGAGACCGGCCCCGAGGCGCTCATCAGGCGGGCGCTGCGTTCGGCGGCGTCCCGGGCTTCGTCGAGGCGCCCGGTCTGGGCGGCGCTGAACGCGAACTCGCCGAGCGCGCTGCCTTCCGCGCGCTGGGCGCCGAGGCGGTGGAACAGGCCGGCGGCGCGGCCGGCGTGTTCGGCGGCCTCCGCGTACCGGCCGTGCGTCCGGGCGTTGCTGCCGAGGGTGACCAGGGCCTTGGCGAGCACGCGTTCGGTCCGCTCGTCCCCGTCCGACAGGGCGACGGCCCGGCCGATCTCCTCCTCGGACTCGGCGTAGCGGTTGATGTGCCAGAGCATGCTGCCGCGCAGGTAGCGGGCGAGGGCGAGCGGCCCGTGCTCGCCCCGGGCGGCCGCTTGCCGGGCGATGGCTCCGGCGAGGTCGACGATGACGGTGGTCTGGGTGCGTTCCGGCAGCACGGCGCCCATCCGGTCGGCGAGTTCGGCGGCCCGGTCGAGCGGCAGGGCCGGATCGGCGCAGCCGAGCGCGATGACGGCGGCGTGCACCTCGGCCTGGTCGCGCATCCACTGCACGGCTTCCGGGCCGTCGGCGATCGGCCGGCCGGGAACGGCCACGGGTGCGCCGAGCAGGCTGAGCTCGGCGGGCTCGGCCTTGCGGGCGGCGAGGTCGGCGTTGCGGGCGGTGGCGAGGCAGAAGTCGAGCAGCCGGTCGGTGGCGGCGGTCCGTTCGGCGGCGCTCTCCTCGGCGGCGAGCCGGCCGCGCGCGTAGGCGCGGACGAGGTCGTGGAAGCCGTAGCGGCCGAACCGGAAGGAGTGCAGCAGGTTCAGGTCGACGAGCTCTTCGAGGAGCCGGTCGGCCTCGTCCTCGTCGCGGCCGAGCAGGGCGGCGGCGCAGGGCAGCGGGAGGTCGGGGGCGTCGGGCAGCGACAGCAGGCGGAAGGCGCGGGCGAGTTCGGGTGCCAGACGGCGGTAGGACAGCGCGAAGGTGGCTTCCAGGGTCCGTTCGCCGTCGCTGAGTTGGGCCAGCCGGTGTTCGTGGCGCAGGCCTTCGGCGAGCGCCGCGAGGGTGAGCGCGGGGTCGGTGGCGAGCCGGGAGGCGGCGATGCGGACGGCGAGCGGGAGCAGCCCGCAGGCCCGGACGACCTCCTCGGCGGCCGCGGGTTCCGCGGCGACGCGTTCGGCGCCGACGATGCGGGTGAGCAGCTCCAGGGCCCGTTCCGGTGGCAGGGTGTCCAGGCGCAACTGGTGCGCCCCGGCGAGACCGGCCAGCCGGTGGCGGCTGGTGATGAGCACGGCGCAGCCGGCCGAGCCGGGCAGCAGCGGTTCGACGTGGGCGGAATCGGCGGCGTTGTCGAGGACGACCAGGACGCGTCGCCCGGCCAGCGCCGAGCGGTAGAGCGCGCTGCGTTCGCCGGTGTCCGGCGGGACGTCCGCGGGGTCGACGCCCAGGACGCGCAGGAATCCGGCGAGGACCCTTCCCGGGTCGGGCGGGGTGCGGTCCTCGCCGCGCAGGTCGGCGAAGAGCTGCCCGTCGGGGAACCGCGCACGGATCTGCCGGGCGACGTGCACGGCGAGCGTGGTTTTGCCGACGCCGCCCATGCCGTCCAGGGCGGAGACCACGACGGCGCGTCCGCCGGCCGCGGAGAGCTGGTCCGCGAGGGTCTCCACCTCGTCGTCGCGTCCGGTGAAGTCGGGCAGGTCGCAGGGCAGCTGGTTGGGCGCCTGCCAGGTGTCGGCGGCGGCTTCGGACGCGGCCCCGGCGGGCAGCAGGGTGGCGTCCTCGCGCAGGATGCGCAGCTGCACCTCGGCCGGGCCCGGTGCGTCCGGCGGCAGTGACGGGCGGGCGTCCTCGTACACGGCGAGCGCCTCGGCCTTGCGGCCCGACTGGTAGAGGGCGCGCATCAGGACGGCGGTGAGCCGGGGGCGCCCGGGGTGCTCCAGGGCGAGTGCCTCGGCCTCCGCCGTCAGGTCGGTGCGGTCGCCGAGTTCGGCGTCCAGCTCCAGCCGGGTCTCCCTGGCCGAGATCCGCTGCTCGGCGAGCCGGGCCCGGACGGCGTCGGCGTGCGGCCCGGGCAACCCGGCGAGCGGCTCGCCGACCCACAGCTGCTGGGCGCGCCGCAGCACCTCGCGGACCTCCCGCGGCGGTGCGTCGGCCGCCCGCAGCCGTTCGGCCTCGGCCAGCAGCGCCTCCCAGGCGGCCGCGTCCACCTCGGCCCCGGGCACCCGCAGCGCGTAGCCGTCGCCGACCCGGACCAGTGGCGGCCGGTCCGGGGCGGCGTCGCTGTACGGCCGGAACGCGCTGCGCAGCCGGGATACGGCGAGCTGGACGGCCTTGCGCGGGTCGGCGGGCGCGGCCGCCCCGCCCCACACCCCTTCGACCAGGACCGGGACCGCCACGGTCCGCCCGGCGGCGGCCAGCAGCACGGCGAGCACGGCCCGCTGCTGCGGTCTGCCCAGTTCCAGTTCCTGTTCCCCGTACCAGGCCCGGAGCGGCCCCAGCAGTCCGAACCGCAGTCCGGATCCCCCCATGTCGTCCATGTCCCGTCCCGAGAGTCGTCCCTGCGCCGTGATTCCGCCACTTCCGGCCGGACAGCGGCGCCCCCATACCCCGGCGGCCTATGCTCTGTCACAGATTGTGCACCGGATTCCGAGCTTCGAGGGGTGGGCTGTGCGGCTCGAATTCCGCGTGCTGGGGCCGTTGTGCGCCACGTGCGACGGCCGCGAGGTGGACCTCGGCCGGCCGCAGCAGCGGGCCGTGCTGGCCGCTTTGCTGCTCGCCCCCGGGCAGCTGGTGCCGACGGACCGGCTGGTGGAGGGCCTGTGGGGCGAGGACGACACCTGCTGGCCGAAGGATCCGGTGGGGCAGATCGGCACCCATGCGCACCGGTTGCGGCGGGCGCTCGGCGCTCCCGAGCTGCTGGTGGCGGCTGCGGGCGGGTACCGGCTGGCGGTGCCGCGGGAGGCGGTGGACCTCTTCCGTTACGAGGGCGCGACGGCGGAGGCCGTTGCGCTGCGTCACGAGGATCCGGCCGGGGCACGGGAGTTGCTGGTGGCGGCGCTCGCGACGTGGGAGGGCGACCGCGCGTTGGACGGCGTGCCCGGGGCGTTCGCGGAGCGGACGCGGGAACGGCTGTCGGCCGGCCGTTTCGCCCTGGTGAAGACGCTGTTCGACCTGGAGGTGGCCCTCGGGCGGCACGCCGACGTGGTGGAGCCGCTGGCCGTACTGGCGGCTGCGCACCCGCAGGACGAGGAGGTCCACCGGCTGCACCTGCTGGCGCTGCACCGCTGCGGCCGCACGGCGGAGGCGCTGGCGGTGTACGAGGCGCTGCGGGAACGGTTGGACCGGGAGCTGGGGCTCGAACCGGTGCCGGTGGTGGTCGAACTGGCCGAGCGGATCCGGCGCGGGGAGGCCCCGATGTCGCTGCGGCGGCTGCCGCGGCCCGGCCAGCTCCCGCCGGACATCCCCGACCTGGTCGGCCGGGCCGGCCTGGCGGGGCAGGCCCAACAGGTCCTCCGCACGGCCGGCGGTTCGCCGGTGGTGGCGCTGTCGGGCCCGGCGGGCTGCGGGACGTCGACGCTGGCCGTGCACGTCGCGCACGGCGTCCAGGACGCTTTCCCGGACGGGCAGCTGTACGCGGGCGGGGGAGACCCCGGCACGATCCTCGCGGCCTTCCTGCGGGCCCTGGGGGAGCGGCCCGCAGGCTGCGCCCCGGTCGGCGAGCTGACCGCGCACTACCGGGCGGCGCTCGCCGGGCGGCGGGTGCTGGTGGTGCTCGACGGGGCGGCCGACCCCACACCGCTGCTGCCCGCCGTACCGGGGTGCGCGGCCGTGGTGACGGGGGCGGACCCGGAGGTGCTGCCCGCCGAGGCGGTCCGACTGGCGGTCGGACCGCTGGAACCGCACGACGCCCACGAGCTGCTGGCGCGGATCGTGGGCGTGGAGCGGATCAGCCGGGAGCCGGCGGCGGCGGTGGAGCTGGCCGGCCTCTGCGGGCACCTGCCCGTCCTGCTGCGGACGGCGGCGACACGGCTCGCGGCCCGGCCCTGGTGGTCGGTGGCGGACCTGGTGAGGTGGCTCGCCGAACGGGGATGAGGGCCCTTTAGTACGGGTCCGAGGAGCCCAGCCGGAGGGTGAGCTGGTTCATGTAGTAGTTGGTGCTGCCGGCGCCCATGTTGATGTGGAGACCGCCGCCGCTGTGCACTTCGAGGGAGGCCGTGCCGGGCCCGGTCTTGTACACGTCGTTGGCCCAGCAGCGCTTGCCGGCCCGATCGTAGACGACGAGGTTCCCGTCGCCCTGCATGATCGTCCTGTCGCCGCAGCCGACGCTGTGGCTGGACCACGGGGCCGTGACCGCACCGGAAGGGTCGGTGACGTACATGACGAGGTTCCCGTCGTCCTGCATGACCAGCCGGGTGTCGCCGGCGCTGAGCTGGTAGCCCTTGTAGAGGATCCCCGGCTCCGGCATCTGCACCGCTTGGTAGTCGCCGATCGCCGCGGTCGCGTTTCCTGCTCCCACCAGCACCCCGGCCAGCGCCAGCCCGCTGGTCGCCGCCCCGATCGCCAGCCGCTGCAGTGTCTTCGTCGCCTTCATGTCCCCGCTACCTCTCTCGAACGGGGGCGCCCGCCATCGTGTCGGGCACCCTGCGGGGACGATCCTGGGGGGAGGCGATAGACAAACGATGAACGCCGCGTTGAGGCGCGAGCGGCCGGCGCTCCGGCGGGGCGTCGGTGGGGCGTCGGCGGGACGCCGAGCGCGGATCCGGCCGCCTAGGGACCGGGCGCGGGGTGGGGTTCTGGGTGGGGCCTGGCAGGGGCGTTTGGCTTGGGCGCGAAGGAGGAGTAGTGTTCTCTAGTCGCTCGGCAGGGAGCACCGGACACGCAACAGCGCGGACGGTCCCGGGGCGGCCAATCCCCTGAAACACCACTTCCCAGGTTCGGGCTGGGTTGCGTTCGCATTTCCGCGTCGCGGCTCGGCATGTATTTGGTGTGTCGTTTTATCGGATTGCGGTCGATTCGCCTTTCGGGGCAGGGATCGGCTAGAGTTTGAAACGTCGGACGGGGCGTCAAGCCCCGGAAGACACCGGCGAGTTGGATGAATGAAGCCCCGGAAACGGAGCGGAAAACATCTGATAAGCTGGAAACACGAAAGAACGAAGC
>NZ_JBITTM010000042.1:0-92366 GCF_044541955.1 Kitasatospora sp. NPDC085464 | reverse complement strand
TACAGCAGGGCAGCCCACGTCAGGGCCCGGTGGCCACCAAGCCGCCAGGCCCTCGCAGGGGCCGACGGGTGCCGAGGCACGGCGGACCGTGTCGGCGTGGGACAGGTACCAGCCCCAGGCGAACGGACCCGGCCCCCAGCACACCATCGCCACCCACACCGTCGAGCCCTGATGCAGACGCCACCGCCCCACCCAGCCCGGGGGCCACCGCCCGCCCAGACGGATCTCCACCCACTTCCAGCGCGGCTCGGCGTCCCAGCACCGGCCCGGCCCGGACATCAGCTCCCGCGGCGCCTGCTCGGCATCCCGGACAGCGGGGCGCAACGACGGAGGGACGGTCGAACCGTCCGGGCCGCACTTCTGAGTGAACGTCAGCGAGGGGAACCGTAGCGGAGATCCGTCAAGGCACCCGCCAGTCCGCCGAGCGCGACAGCGGGTACGACCGCGCTCCAGAGCTGACCGGCCATCGCTCCCGAGACCGTCACCAGGACGAGCACGGCCGACCCGACCGCCCAGGCCTGCGGCGATCGCGGCAGCAGCGGCACGGGCTTGCCGTCCCTCCGCCGCCGGGCCCACTTCACGACGAGCAGAACCACCGCCACCGCAAGGAGCGGCGGTGCGATCACATGCGCGGATATCCCCATGGCCTTCGCCTTTCTGGACTGCTAGTTGCGGCACCCGCCGCTGTACTCGTAGGCCTGGAACGCCAAAATCTTGATTTCCACGCACTGGGCGAGGAAGGCCGTGCTCTTGTCGGTGTCGACGGACTGGACCAGGGTGTTGCCCTCCAGCCGGTAGCGGGTGTTCAGGGACTTGCCGGTGGCGTCCTTGGCCCAGGGCGCGTCGCGAAGAATCTGAGGCCCCTGCCTCAAGTGCGGCTGATGTGCTTTGAACGTACACGCCGGTCGAAAGATTGGCACGAACCCTTCGAACTTCCCATGCCTTTGGGATCCGGATTTTGCTGATCCGATTTCCCGAATCCCCTTGGAGGATGCTTTCATTCCGAATGATCGCGCACACTCGGGTGCGCATCGCCGGCGGCCCACCAACCCTGATGCCGGGGGCCGGTGATGGAGGGGATCGCGGCCCTGGGCAGTCGGCCGGCTGGGCCTGGCGCCGGGCCCGCTGCTGCCGTGCGGTGTGCACGGCCTCGGCGACGCGCAGGCGCGGCTCCCACCTCGTGACGCCGAACGCGTGGCGTGGGTGATGGCTCGATGACGACGAATCCGGCGAGCATGGACGGGGTCGAAGCGGGGTGGCAGGCAGTCGCGCTGACGGGCGCGTACGTCCGGTGCTGCTCATTGCCCACGAGGAAGCAGCCCACGGCCGTATCGACGGTTGAACGACGAACGGAGGGTGGGTCCGCGGCGTTCTGCCGGCGGTTGGCCGGGCGACGGGGGTGTCGGGGAGTGGGGGGTGAGCTGCTAGTGTTCTGCTTGTTGCGAGGGAGATGATCTCTCGTCAGGCGTCAGCGGTGCTACCAGAGCACGTCCTACTTTCAGTAGGGAGAGTCCGTGCGATCCGGGCCTGGCGCTCCATTGGTCGGACGAGGTCCGGTGCCCGTACGGGTGCCGGGCCTCGTCTGCGTTGGGCGGGGCCGGGTGGTGGGTCAGCACTTCAGGTGGGCGCTGGTGGTCGCCTGGTTGATGCCCTGGAAGTCGTTGATCCAGAACCGCACGTCGGATTCGGTGGGATGGGCCGTGCCGCAGCTCTGGTTGAACGGGTAGTCGATCGACCCGCCGGTGTTGGTCAGGTGCACGCGGCCGTAGGACGGGCTGTCGAACGAGTGCTTCTCGTAGGCCCAGTGGGAGCCCTTGATTCCGACGAACGAGAATCCCCTGGCCAGGTCGGGCAGGTCGCGGAACTCGACGGTGAGGAACACCAGGGGGCCTTCGGTGTGGATCCGGGTGCCGGTGATCTGGATCCGGCAGAGGCCAGCGACGCCGGGGACCGTGGCGGGGAGTTTGGGGCAGATCTGGGCGAGCCACGCGCGGGCGACAGCCACTTCCCCGTGGAAGCAGTTCACGATGACCGTCCAGCTGCCGGCGTTGGCCACGGCGCAGGCTTCCTCGGGAGTCTGGGAGACCACGCTCGGTACGGCTGCGGGTGTGACGCTCTGTGCGACGGTCGCACCCGTGGTCTGGAGGCCCACCAGGGCCACGGCGGCGGCCGCTGGCACCGCGAGGGAGCGCCAAGGGCGAGGAATCTTCATCGGAAGTCCTCCGATTGTGCGTGTGGGATCGCGGGGAATGCCCGGCTTCGCGCGGGGATTCCCTCACTCTCCGTCAAGAAGAGGCTTCGTATAGAAACAACGCTAGCGACTGCACTATTGAGTGGCAATTGCAGAAGATTCAACAGAGGGATCGGCGGAGGGATTCGGCCCGGACGTCGGGGGCGGTTGCGCAGGGTGTCCGGCGCGGCCTGTCGGTCTGGCGGGCTGGCGGGCCGTCAGGCGGTGGCCGGGCCGGGAACGGCGTGAGGGCCCGGCTCCGCGCGGTTGCGCGGGGCCGGGCCCTCACGGGTCACCCCGGTGACACCTGTCCGCCCCCCGGGGTGGGGGGGAGGAAGATGCGACGGTGTCGGCTTAGTACCAGTGGTGGGTCTGCCAGAAGGCCCAGGCGGCGTTCGGGCTGCCGTAGCGGGAGTTCATGTAGTCGTAGGCCCACTTGATCTGGGTCTTGGGGTTGGTCTTCCAGTCCGCACCGGCCGAGGCCATCTTGGAGGCCGGCAGCGCCTGGCCCAGGCCGTAGGAGCCCGAGCTCGGGTTCGTCGCCGTCACGTTCCAGCCCGACTCGTGGGAGATGATCTGGCTGAACGAGGCCAGCTGGTTCGCCGGGACGATCTGGGCGGCGATCGCCTGCGGGGAGGCGGTGGCGGCGTTCGCGGTGGCGGGCAGGACACCGGCGCCCAGGGCGGTCAGACCGGCGGCGCCGACGAGAACGGCGGCAGAGGTACGCATACGGAGCTTGAAAGCGGGCATGTAGAGCAGGACCTCAATCGGGTTGGGCCGGTGTCGCACCCCGTCTCGACCGCGGCCGGACAGGGGCCGAAACGGTCACGGGGTGTGACACGGCGCTTAGCCGCAACCGGCGGGACAGGAGCCGGTGTGGCTGACGACGAATGCCAAGGTGCCAGACCGCGGCAGCCCGCTCCAAGGCCCCCTCGCTACGACCCGCCGTCGTAGCGAGGGGGCCTCGGTACGGCCCGGGAAGAGCGTCCGCCTCGCACCCGCCGGCCTGCCCCGACCTGCGCGAACACCTCTCGCCGGCCCGCATGGAACGGTGCGAAACGGACAGCACTACCCGCCGTCGTTCATGCCGTACCCGTGTGAGCACCCTCACCACCCGCGGCCCCCGCACCGCCACCCACCGGCCCTCCCCCGCCACGCCCGGTCACCGCTGCGCCCGCGATCCGAGACGCGCACCACACCCGGTGACGGGGAGGGGAGGGGGATGGACGGGGAACCGGGGGACGGACGAGGGGGCGGGGGAGGCAGGGGACGAGGGGCGGGGAAACGAGGGGGCGCGCCCGGGCGGCGGGTGGGGGCAGGGGGGCGCGGATAATGACCGCAGGCCGGGCACCGGTGGGTGCGGTGGTTCGACGAGGAGGCGGAGGACGGATGACCTTGGAGGAGGGCCGGCGCGTCAGGCTGGCCGAGGACGTGGGGATCGGTGAGGCGGTCACCGCGGCGTCCGGCGTCGCCGTCGGGTTCCTCTCGGTGGGGGCGGGGGCCGAGGGCACCGTCGAACGGGTGGACGGGGAACTGCCCGAGAGCGACGAGGTCCGCGAGTACCGGCGGCTCAAGGCGCTGTTCGAGGACTACGGGCACACCATGCCGACGGCGAGCCGTGAACGGCTGGAGGCGCAGCTCGCCGCGCTGGAGCCGCAGTGGGCCACCCACCGGGAGCGGGGCAAGCGGGTGACGGTCCGGGTGCGGCTGGACAACGGCCTCGTCCTCGACGGGGCCCACCAGGACGTCCTCACCCTGCTGTGACACGCCGCCCGCGCGTGCAGCCCCGTACCGGCGCGGTACGGGGCTGCGTCATGTGCGGGGCCTGGGCTGCGGTCCGCGGCGGCGGTCCGCGGCGCTCAGCCGCGTGCCCGGGGACGGTTCACCCGGCGACCCAGGCGGCGGTCAGGGCCTGGACGGCCGAACCGTCGAGGTCCTTGAGCTTGGCGGCGACGAAGGCGCTCGCGGCGTCGGAGGTGAGCAGCCGGAAGGCGGGGCGCTCGGCCGCGAGCTGGTCCACGATCCTCGCCGCCACGTCCTGCGAGGTCTGGGCGGCGGCGAAGGCGCCGCGGGTGCGCTCCAGGTAGGCGGCGAGGGCCGGGGCGTACGGTCCGGCCTGGTCGAGGGCGTCGTCCGCGAGGCCCACGTTGGCGACGAACTCGCTGGCCACCGCGCCCGGCTCGACCACGCTGACGGACACCCCGGCGGTGGCCGCGACCGGGGCCAGGGACTCCATGAAGCCCTCGACCGCGAACTTCGCCGCGCAGTAGGCCTCGTTGAAGGGCTGGCCGATCACGCCGCCGACGCTGGTCACGGTGAGCACGCGGCCCCCGCTCGCGCGCAGCAGCGGCAGGGCGGCCTTGGTGACGTGCAGGACGCCGAAGAAGTTGACCTCCATGACGGCGCGCACGTCCTCGACGCTCTCCTGCTCCAGGGTGCCGACGTGGCCGGCGCCGGCGTTGTTGACCAGCGCGTCCAGCCGTTCCAGGCCGGCCAGGCAGGCCTGGACGGAGGCGGGGTCGGTCACGTCCAGCGCCCGGACCTCGACGGTGGCGCCGGCGTCCTTCGCGGCTGCCAGCAGGGCGTCGGCCTTGGTGGTGTCGCGCATCGTGGCGATCACGTGCCAGCCGGCGCGGGCGGCGGCGACGGCGGTGGCCAGGCCGATGCCGGAGGACGTGCCGGTGATCAGGACGGTCTTGGTGCTCATCGGGGGAGCCTCCGGGGGTTCGGGAACGCATGCTTATGGTTCATAACCAATATGAACCATAACTATGTGGGCCGATATTCCACCCTGTCAAGCACCTGGCTACGCTGGACCCCATGCCCGATCCATCGGATGAGCTCGCCAGGGAGGTCGTCGGCCTCTTCGCGGCCGTCAACCGCCGCTACGCCCAGGAGTCCGAGGCCGCCGCCGCGGTCCACGACCTGACCCCGCTGCAGGCCAAGGCCCTGCTCGCCGCCGAGACCCCGCTCCCCACCCGCCGCATCGCCGAGCGCCTGCACGCCGAGCCGTCCAACGTGACCGTGATCATCGACCGGCTCGAATCGCGCGGCCTGGTCGAACGCGGCCCCGACGAGACCGACCGCCGGGTCAAGCGCGTCACCGCCACCGCGGCCGGGCGCGCCGTCGCCGCCGACCTGCGCGCCCGGATGCCCTTCGCCGGCGACCCGCTGGCCCGGCTCGCGGCACCGCAGCGCGAGGCCCTGCGCGACCTGCTGCGGCTGATCCTGGAGACCTGACGGCGGAGACCTGGGCGGAGACCTGACGGTGGTGGACGGCCGGGCAGGAGGTGGCCGGGGGTGGGCGGCCGGGCAGGAGGCGGCCGGGGGGATCAGTCGGAGTCGCTGTCGGAGTCGCTGTCCGACGCGCTCTCGGAGTCGCTGCCCGGGCCCAGCGAGGCCGTGCCCGCGTCGTCGGCGAAGTACTCGTAGTTGTAGGCGCAGTCGACGGCCTCGTCCGGTGAGCTCCGGGCGAAGGCCTCGGCGGCCGCGCGGCCGAAGCCGCTGTCGTCGTGCGTGTCGTGGACGGCGTGCGTCGCCTCGTGCACCAGGGTCAGCGCCCGCTGGCGCTGGCTGCCGGACCAGAACCTGCCGGCCACACTGATCGGGCCGCCCTGGACGGTGTAGGCGTGCACGCCCTCCTCGTTGCCGACCATCATGTTCGGCTGGTGGTCGTCGATCACGATCGTGTCGAGGATGTCGGAGGCGCCTTCGTACACGCGCTCGATGCGGTCGAGAACACCCACGTCGTCGTGCTCCCCGAAGTACCGCACGAAGACCCGCGCGCCGAGCGGATCGTCCAGCTCCCGCAGCTCGTAGAGCAGGCTGATCGCTTCCTCGATGACGGCCTGCGCTTCCTGCACGGCCTGTTCCACCTGCGTCCGCCGGTCCTCGCCGGCGACCTCGACGGCGGCCCGCTGGAGCGCCCCGGCCCGCACGCCGCCGTGCCCGGACGCCTCCCGCTCCTCCCCCGCCGCCCGCCCCGCCGGCGCGGCTAGGGCCCGGACCGCGTTGGCCTCGGCCTCGCGTTCGAAACGGTCCGCGGGATCGCTGATCCTCAGACCGGATCCGTCGTCGGTGCCGGCCACCGGCCCCGAGCGCTGCTGGATCACATGGGTCAGCTCGTGAGCGAGCGTACGGCGGTCCGCGCCGCCCTCGCCGATCACCACGTGGTTGCCCGAGGTGTAGGCGCGGGCCCCGATCCCGGCGGCGGACGCCTTCGCGGCGGGGCCGGTGTGCACCCGGACGTCGGAGAAGTCCGCGCCCAGCCGGCCCTCCATGTCGGCCCGCGTCCGCTCGTCCAGCGGGCGCCCCGCCCCGCGCAGCACCTCGTGCACGGCGGAGCG
The DNA here is from genome assembly GCF_044541955.1 of Kitasatospora sp. NPDC085464. Classification (NCBI taxonomy): domain Bacteria; kingdom Bacillati; phylum Actinomycetota; class Actinomycetes; order Kitasatosporales; family Streptomycetaceae; genus Kitasatospora; species Kitasatospora sp. NPDC085464. The sequence goes on along the minus strand of NZ_JBITTM010000042.1, from coordinate 85,790 downwards.
CTGCACGGCGGCCGCCGGGAGTCCGCCGCCGGCCAGCATCCTGGCCACCGCCGCGTTGCCGACGCTGCGCTGCAGGCCGTGCAGCACGGCGGCGGACGGCGGACGCGCGGGCACCCGCCCGGCCGCGCCGGCCTCCGGCCCGGCGGCGCGTCGCGGTCCCGCCGAGGATGTCCGCTCCGGCCTGCGGTGTGCGTGCATGGGCGTCTCCGTCCCTACGCGAAGCCAACGCTGCCTTCCTACCGGGGGCGGCCGCCGCCGGGACAGGGCCGCGAGGGCAGGCCCGGGGCCGCAGGCCCTGCCCCGGTCGGCGGGCGGCCCCCGGCGGCGGGGCGCGCCGTATCGTCGGTGCCATGAGCCGAGGACTGCATCTGGACGCCTACCTGCTGGCCTTCGACACCCGGGCCCAGTCCCTGCAGGACCGCACCCGCGCCGGCTTCCTGGTGCGCGCCGCCGCCCTGGCCGAGCTCGCCCACCGCGGCGCCGCCGCCGAGGACGCGGCGGGCCGGGTGCGGATCCTCTCCTCCGCCGCCACCGGGGACCCCGTCCTGGACGCGCTGCTCGCCGAGGTGGCCGAGCGGCCGCGCAGCTGGAAGTCGTGGATCCGGCGCGGACGCGAGGACACCCTGGAGGCCGTCGAGGAGCGGCTCGCGGTGCTCGGCGCGGTGACCGTCGCCGACCGCGACCCCTACGGCCCGGTCGTGCCGCACCGGCCGGTGACGATGGAGGAGCCGCGCGAGGCCCTGGACCTCCAGGCGCGGGTGGCCGCCCTGGTCCGCGGCGACGCCCCGGTCGCCCGGGTGCCGTTCACCGACGCCGCCCTCGCCGCGCTGGCCGCCCACGGACACCTGCGGCTGGTGCTCTCCCGGCACGACCGCCACGCCCACGCCGACCGGATCGCCGCGCTCACCGACCGGCTCGCGGATCCGGCTCCGGGCCTGGCCCGGGCGGTGGCCGGACTGAACCTGACCATGATCGCCGCACAGGGCGGCATGGGAGGCGGCTGACCGGCCGCAGCGGCAGGGCGCGGGGCCGCGCCCCGCCGGCGGGTGATCGGCACCGGACGCGCGTGACGTTTGGCACCCGTTCCCTCACGGAACGTGAAAGGATCGTGGTCGGCAATGGTTCACATCGGCTAGGGGAAGACATGGCGGAGCGTCAGAACGGCACGGTCAAGTGGTTCAACGACGAGAAGGGGTACGGGTTCATCACCCCTGAGTCCGGGCCCGACCTGTTCGTTCACTTCCGTGCGGTCGAGGGAAGCGGCTTCAAGTCCCTGGTGGAAGGACAGAAGGTCAGCTTCGAGGCCGTGCAGGGCCAGAAGGGGATGCAGGCCGACAAGGTGCGCATCGAGCAGTAGCCGCCGGCTCCGGGCGGGCGGTCGCGGCCGGGTCCTACTCACGGGCGCCCACGGCCTCGACCGGCCGCCGCCGGGTCGCCCGCACGGTCGCCACCACCGCGGTGCCCACCGCGACGAGGGCGCACAGGGCGACGGCCCCCGCGATCCGCTCCCACGGGACGACCGTCGTCGCGCCGTCCACCAGCCGGGCCAGCGAGGCGTGCTGGGTCACCGCGGCCAGGACGGTCGCCACGGCGGCCAGGACGGTGCCGACGACCACCGCGACGGCCGACTCGGCCGCGGCCACCTTGACGACCTGTCCGCGCACCGCGCCGGCCAGCCCGAGCAGGGCGAACTCCCGCCGCCGCCCGGCCACCGCCATGACCAGCGTGTTGGCGACCGCGATCAGCGCGTAGGCCAGCGCAGTCCCCAGGATGACCACCGCGGCGTTGTCCGCCTGCTCGGCGGCGTGCGCGCGCTGGGCCTCCAGGTAGGCGCCGTAGGGCACCAGGTGCGCGCCGGAGCCGGCCAGCACCCGGTTCACCTCGGCGGTCTGCCGCTCGTCCAGCGGCCGGCCCGGGCCCGCCGCGGAGTCCAGGTAGACCCGGCTCGGCGGCACCGCGCCGGTCAGCGCCGAGGACAGGTAGGCGTCGTCGCCGCGCAGGCCGCGGGCGACGACCGCCGCGACGACCACCGGCACCCGCGCGCCGGTCGGCAGCAGCGCGACCACCCGGTCCCCGACCGCCAGGCCGTCGGACTCGGCCGCGTGCTCGTCGACGACCAGGAAGTCCCCGGGCGGCGCGGCGAGCGAGCCGGAGCGCACCGGCGGGGTGACGGTGGTGCCCAGCGCGGACGCCGGCACCGCGACCGTGCTCAGCGAGTCGATCTGCTCGCCCCCGGCGGTGCCGATCCGGACGTTCATCGCGGTGACCGGGGTGACCCGGACCCCGGACACGGCCGCCAGCCCCTCCAGCGTCCGGGCGTCGATCCCCGGGCCCGCGGGCACCACCACGCCCGCCGCGTGGACCTCCTGGCACTGACGGGCGAGCGCCGCGGCGTCCCCGGAGCCCTGTGTCGTCAGCAGCGTGGCGACCAGGCCGACGGCCACCACGACCGGCGCCACCGTGGCGGCCGTACGCCGCCGGGAGGTCAGCACGTTCGCGCGCACCAGCATCGGGCCGGCCTTGGCCGAGCGGCGCAGCGGGCCGGTCAGCAGGGCGGTGACCGGCCGCAGCAGGACCGGGGCCAGCAGGGCCACCGCGCCGACGTACAGCACCGGCACGGCCTGGTACTTGCGGGCGCTGGCCGCCAGGTAGGGCTGCGTGGCGGCGATGACGGCCCCGGTGGCGACCGCGCCGGCCAGCAGGGCGGCCCCCAGCAGGCGGCGCACGGGCGTCATCGTGCGGCGCTCCACCGCGTCCTCGCGCAGGACCTCGATCGGGCGGATCAGCGAGACCCGCACCAGGGTGGCCGCCGAGCCGGCCAGCGCCGCGGCCACCCCGACGACGAAGGAGACCAGCAGCGGCAGCGGGTTGAGCGGGACGGTGAACCAGGACGGGGCCACGTGGTGGCCGAGCATCCAGGAGCGCAGCGGCACGGTGCACAGCGGGGCCAGGGCGCAGCCGGCGGTGGCGGCGGCCAGGCCGATCAGGAGTGCTTCGCCGAGTACCATGCGCCGTACCTGGCGGGGGGCGGCGCCCACCAGGCGCAGCAGTGCCAGTTCGCGGCGGCGCTGTTCGGTGGCGAAGGCGAAGGTGGCGATGACGACGAACACCGAGACGCAGACGGCGAGTCCGGTCGTGCTGCCGGCCATCGCCTGGGCGTCGGCCAGTGCCTGGGCGCCGCCGGTGGGGTCGGGGTCGAGGCGGGTGCGGCCGTCGCCGTCGAGGAGGACGGCGCGGCCGTGCAGGAGGGTGGTCAGTCGGGCGGGGTCGGCGTCGGTGACCAGGGCGTTGACGCCGGGTGACAGGCGTCGGGCCTCGGTGTCGCTGAAGAAGACCGCGTTCTCGAACCAGCGTGCGTCGGTGACGGCGACGACGCGGTAGCGGGTGGTGCCGTCGGGGGTGGCGGCTTCGGCCCGGCGTCCGATCAGGGAGGGGTCGGCGCCGCCGACGGCGATCTCGTCCGGGGCCTGGGGCGGGTGTCCGGCCGTCAGGTGGTAGCCGGCGAAGGCGGCGGAGGACCAGGGGTGGCCGGTCGTCGCCACGGGGGCGGCGGGACCGGCGCCGCGGCCGGGGGTGGGGTCGGGGCTTGCGTCGGGGGTGAGGCGGACCGGGAAGCTGCGGTCGGCGGTGGCGTTGCCGGCCGCGGTCACCTGGGCCACGACCTCGGGCGGCAGGACCGCGGGGGCCTTCATCGGGTTCCCCTCGAAGCCCTGGGGCGCGACCACGGCCGGCGCGTGCGGGAAGCGCTGCGGCCCCGGGTGCGGTGTGCCGAAGGTGGCGGCCAGGGTCAGCGTCATCATGCCGACCATCGTCGTGCCGAGGGCGAGGGCGACGAAGGCGCCCAGGAAGCCGGTCAGGCGTCGGCGCAGGGTGGCGGCGGCGATCCTCAGCACGGGTGCGTCCCGCTGTCGCCGGGCTCCAGCGCGGCCATCCGCAGGGCCACGCTCTCGGCCGTGGGCCCGATCAGTTCGCCGGTCACCGCGCCGTCGGCGAGGAAGAGGACCCGTTGCGCGTACGAGGCGGCCGACGGGTCGTGGGTGACCATGATCACCGTCTGGCCCTGTTGTTCGACGACGTCGCGCAGCAGCGCCAGGACCTCCCGGGCGGTGTGCGAGTCCAGCGCGCCGGTGGGCTCGTCCGCGAAGACGACCTTGGGCCCGGTCACCAGGGCGCGGGCGACGGCGACCCGCTGCTGCTGGCCGCCCGAGAGCTCGGCGGGCCGGTGGCCGCCGCGCTCGGCGAGGCCGACCCGGGCCAGCGCCAGGTCGATCGCGGCCGGGTCGAGCGGGCGCCCGGCCAGGCGCAGCGGCAGCTCGACGTTCTGTCGGGCGGTCAGCGCCGGGACCAGGTTGAAGGACTGGAAGACGAAGCCCATGTGCGCGCGGCGCAGCACGGTCAGGGCGCGTTCGGAGAGTTCGTGCAGCGGTGTGCCGTCGAGCAGGACCCGGCCCGCGTCGATTTGGTCGAGGCCCGCCGCGCACTGCAGCAGCGTCGACTTGCCGGAGCCCGAAGGGCCCATGACGGCGGTGAAGGTGCCGGCCGCGAAGGCGGCGTCCACCCCGTCGAGCGCGCGTACCCGGTTGTCGCCGCGGCCGTAGGTCTTGTGCACGCCGGTCAGGCGGACGATGTCGCCCGGTGTCGTCGCACCGGCGTCGGCCTGGTGCGAAGTCCCTGCCGGTAGAGCCTTGTTCCGGAACACGCGCTCGCCTTCTCCCTGGGGCATCGGGTGGGGCGGCGCCTCGGCCGCCCGCCGCGCCGACGCTAGGGCCAGGAGCGGCGGCCGCGCCTCCGGGCCGTCCCCGATCTTGTCCCTGAGGGGCCCCTGACCCGGGGCCCCGGGTGGGCGGTGGCGGTGACGGGGGTGAGGGCGGTCGCGGTGCCGGGGGTGAGGGCGGTCGCGGTGACGGGGGTGGCGGCGGGGTGGCGGCGGCGGGCAGGGCCCGGGCAGGGGGCGGGGCGGGGGTGACCGCCGGGGTATCCGGGCAGATCAGGGGTGGTGTCCGGGGCGCCGGCACCGGGGGCGGATTCCCGCCTCCTGCCCGGGTACGTGGAAGGGCCCATGCGCCTGCTCCGCCCGACTGATCCCCGGAAGGTGCCCGTCGGATCCGCATTTCCGCAGGTCGGCGCGGTGTTTCTGACGAGCTGTGAGGTCCGCTCGGGCGGCGGCAGCGCTTGCGGGGGGTCGCGGCGCATGGCTGTCTGAAGTCGTGACGGGCCGATCGGCGCCGTCCCTTTCAATCCTGAACTCCGTGGAGGAGATTCCCATGCGTGCTTTCAAGCGTGTTCTGGCCGTCGGCGCTCTGACCGCCCCGCTCGTCATCGGCTGCACCGGTCTGGCCTCGGCCACCGAGGGCCTGAGCGCGGACTTCGGCAAGGGCGGGTTCATGGCGAACCAGAACGGCGCCGGCGTGGCCGCTGTCGAATCCGCCGTCTCCCCCGACGGGGTCTCCCACGCGGGCTTCTGGATCCTGGCCGACGACAACGGCGTCTCGGGCTCGTTCGCGGGCTCGGGCGCCACGTGGAGCAACGACTGACGAAGCCCGGCCGCCGCCTGCCCGGACCGGGTCCGGGCGGGCGGCGGGCGGGCCCGGGGCGCGGTGGACGCGGACGACGTGAACGGCGTCGCCGCTTGCGCCCGGACCGGCGAAGGCGGCGCGCGGTGCCCGGTGGGACGGGTACCGCGCGCCGCCGGCGCGTGTCCGGGGTGTTCCCGGGGGTCTTCCGAGGTGCTCCGGGGTGTTCCCGGGGGTGCTCCGGAGCTGCTGTCCGAGGGGGTGGTCTGCCGTCAGACCTTGAGGCCGTGGCGGTTGACGTACCAGAAGTGGAAGCCGAACAGCCCGCCCAGCACCACCAGCCACTGCAGCGAGTTCACCAGGGGCACCACGTCCACCGGCAGGGTGCAGGCCAGCGTCACCCGGATCCCGGCGTCCGCGGCGAAGCCGAGGCCCCAGACGGCGGTGAGCGTGCGCAGGTGGCGGCGGAAGACGGCGTCGTGGTCCCAGCGCCCCACCCACTCCTCGGCGCCCGCCTCGCCGAGCTTGGCGGCGACGATCGACCGGGCCGCGGTCAGCATGAACGGACGCCGTGTCGCCAGGGTGCCCAGCACCCAGAGCCCGAGCACGCCGAACACCCAGCTGTCGCGCACCAGCAGCACCCGGGGGCTGCCGCTGACCGTCGCCATCAGCGCGCCGAGCGCGATCATCAGCAGGGTGAAGGCCGGCATCGCCTCGATGCGGCGGCTGCGCACCATGCCGAGCACCAGCCACGGCACCAGCAGCAGGCCGCTGACCAGGAGCGCGGCCCACTGGCTGAGCCCCAGGCCGTGCAGCAGGTAGAACCCGCCGAGGGGCAGCGCCAGTTCGAGGACCAGCGACCGGGCCAGCAGCCGCTTGGCGGCCCGGGCCTTGTGGTCCTTGTCCGGTGCGGACCCGTTCGGTGCGGACCCGTTCGGTGCGGACCCGGGCGTGGTGCCCTGCGGATCGGTCTCCTGTCCGGCCGGCTTGCTCACGGTCTCCCCCATCACACTCGCCCCTCCCATGACTGCCTCTCCCCTGTCCTGTGCGCCCCGTCGGCCCCGGCGTCCCGATTACGGTTCGGCCCGGGTGGCCCGGTCGAAGATGTCCGCCAGCTCGCGGCCGGCGGCGGTGACGTCGAAGGCGGGATCGCCCACCCAGCGCATCACCACGGCATCGACCGCCCCGCGCAGCGCGACGAGCATCAGCCGGGGGTCGAACTCCCGGAACTCGCCCGCCTCCTGGGCCTGGCGGACGGCCTGCTCCTGGCCGTCCATCAGCAGCTGCAGGGAGGCGTTGTAGCCCACCGTGGCCGGATCGTCCCCGCCGAGGTTGGGCAGCACCTCGATCAGCGCCTTGAGGTGCCGGGGCCAGACCGCGAGCAGCTCGACGTTGGCCTCGACGAACGCCCGCAGCCGGGCGCGCGCACCCTCGGCGGCGCCGACCCTGGGCGCCATGAACGCGCCGGTCACCCTGGTCACTTCGGCGACGACCTCGTGCATCAGGTCGTCCTTGCCCGCGAAGTGGTACGAGATCATCCCGGTGCTGCTGAGCCCGGCCTGCTTCGCGATCCGGCTGAACGACGCCTTCGCGTAGCCCTGTTCGGCGACCACTTCGATCGCGACCTGCACGATCTGTGCCCGGCGCCCCGACTCGGTGAACGTCCGCCCCATCCCCGCACCTCCTTGCTCGTGCAAGCTGGTTCTTGCTTGCCCGAGCAAGACTGTAGAGCAGTTTGCTCAGCCGAGCAAGAACTTGCGCGGCCGAGCAAAAGTGCGAGCGCCCGGACGCCGGAATCCCCCTGACGGACACTCACCGCCGACGGGTTCAAACGCCCCCTGCGCCCCCGGAAGGGGCGAGCCGGTGCGGAGGGCGCGCGACGGCCGGTTCGCCACCGAAGTGATTCCGGCGGAGCACCGGCCTGCGCCCACGCTTCCGAGCGCTCTTACCGCGACGGACACCGGCGGTGATCCTGGCTGCGGGCCCGGTCGTCGGCGAACGGTGCTGCCGCCGCCCGGCGATCGCGGCGCCGTCCCCCGGCGCGAGCGGCGCCGTCCCCGGTGAGGACGGCGCCCCCGGCGAACGGCGCGACGGCCCCGACCTGTCAGGGAACCGCAAGCGGCACCCCCGGGGGCCGCGCTCCCGAAAGGAACCCGTCCTTGGCCATCGGAATCCCGCTGCCCCGCGGCCTCGCCGTCCTGGGCACCGTCCTGCTCGCCGCCACCGCCGCCGTCCCGCTGACGGCCTCCCCCGCCGCCGCGGCCTCCCCCATCTGCCTGAGCGGCAACCTGCAGTACGACTACCAGTCGGCCGAGGACGGCACCGCGAAGCCCACCAGGACCAAGCCGGTCCGCAACGCCAACGTCGCGCTGTGGGGCAACGAGAAGTCCACCGACAACGCCCGCCAGCTCACCGCCGACTACCAGTACACCGCCGTCGGCGACGGAGGCTTCAACCTCTGCTACACGCCCGTCACCACCACCTCCATGAGCAGCATGTGGGTGCGCTTCCGCACCGAGAGCACCAAGCTGTGGAAGGTCAGCGACACCACCGGCACCCCCTACACCCTGGACTCCCCCGTCCGGACGAACGTCTCCGCCGGTACCTCGCTCGGCACGCTCAAGCCGGCCGCCGCCACCGCCCGGGCCTGGCACGCGTTCGACACCGTCAACCTCATCTGGTGGAACCGCAACAACTCCACCAGCGACTGCTGGTCCTCCCACGAGGCGAACAGCAACGCCTGTACGGAGCTGAACGTCCAGTGGACCGACGGCTCCTCGGACGGCCCGTACTACGACCTGGCCAACACCGTCCACCTGGCCTCCGGCGACCCGGACTCCGAGCACACCGTGCTGCACGAGTCCGGCCACTTCCTGATGCACCGCCTGTACGACGGCAGGTTCCCGGTCGTCACCAACTGCAGCCCGCACTACATCGCCCTGGCCAGCTCCGGCAGCTGCGCCTGGACCGAGGGCTTCGCCGACTCCGCCGCCGCCTACCTGCTCGGCGACAACCGCTACGTGTGGCCGGACGGCAGCAGCTACCCGTTCACGTACACCACCGGCTGGAACACCGGCGACCAGGTCCAGGGCAACGTGGACGGCTCGCTGCTCGACCTGTGGAAGAACCTCGACGGGGGCTGGAACGGCACCATCGCGGTGCTCACCACGCACGCCCCGTCCACCTTCGCGGACTACTTCACGGCCGGACGGCCCGCCGGCAACCTCGCCACCAACGCCTCCGCGCTCGCCTACCTGGCCGCCCACACCATCGACTACGGGCCCACGATCGTCGGCGACAACCAGTACCACGCCCTCACCGACGGCGGCGGCCTGGCCCTGGAGCACGCCGGCCAGTGCGCCGCCACCACCGGTGTGGGCGCCGACCTCGACACCTACGACTCCACCCACGCCTCGGAGCGGTGGAAGTTCGACACGAACGCGGACGGCACGGTCAGGATCTACGACAGCTGCCCGACCCCGCTCACCCTGACCGCCCCCGGCGCCGCCGGGGCCCAGGTCACCCTGAAGGCCTTCGACTCCACCGACACGCACCAGAAGTGGAAGGTCGCCCAGAACAGCAGCGGCACCTACACGATCACCAACCCGGCCACCGGGTACGCACTCGACAGCGCCTCCGTCAGTGCCGGCGCCGCGGTGACCGTCAACCCGGCCGGCAGCGCCAACAGCCAGGCCTGGGCCACCCTCAGCTGACGGCCGGGCCGCGAGGAGGACCGGCGGTGCCCGACGGGACCCGACGCCGGGGCACCGCCGGGGCACCGCCGGGCACTCCCCCCCCCGGGGCCCGCAGGCCCGGTGCCCGGCGGGCCCGGCGGGCACCGGGCCCGGCCGTCAGCGCGCCCAGTCGGCCGAGAACCCCGCCCCCGCGCGGTCGACCCGCGCCGCCCCCGCCCCCGCGAAGTGCGCCGGAATCACCAACTCCTTCTCCGCCGCCGCCCGTTCCAGCACCCGCAGCCGGCTGGCCGCCGCCTGCACCGGGTCCAGGCAGAAGCAGCTGCTGCAGCTGGGGTGCGCCAGCTGCACCGGCGAGTGCATCACGTCCCCCACGAACACCGCCCGTTCACCGCCGGACTGCACCCGCAGCACGGACGAGCCCGGCGTGTGCCCCGGCGCCTCCTCCAGCACCAGCGCCGGGTCGATGCGCAGCGAACCCGACCACTCCTGCGCCTGCCCGGCCGCCAGCACGGGGGCCACGCTGTCCTCGAACACCTGGTGCCACTCCGCCCACCGCACCGCCTCCGCGGTGTCCTCGGCCCCCGCGGCGTCACCGCCGCGGGGGCCGTTCCCGGCGGCCGGGTCGAAGAACGCCCGGTCCGCCGCCGGCAGGTAGTACACGGCGTTCGGGAACGTCGGGACCCACGCCCCGGCCCGCTCCACCGTGTTCCACCCCACGTGGTCCGCGTGCAGGTGGGTGTTCACCACCGCGTCCACGTCCTCCGGCCGCACCCCCGCGGCGGCCAGAAGCTCCGGGAAGCGCCCTTCGAGCCGGTGGAACAGCGGCGTCGCCGGCCGCTCGCGCCCGTTGCCCACCCCCGTGTCCACCAGGACCGTCCGGCCGCCGCTGCGCACCACCCAGGTCTGCAGCGCGCCGACGTAGGCGCCGGAGGCCGGGTCGTAGTGCTCGGGCGCCAGGGCGGCGGCGTCGGCGCTCCAGGCCGGTTCGCCGAGCTCGGGCACGATCTCCGCGGCCGGCGCGAACGGCCCCTGGAACTCCAGCACCCGGATGATCTCCACGTCCCCCAGTACGATCCGCTCCACGGCTCGCCCCCTCCATCTGTCGTCCGTCGGTCCGGTGTTCGGTCTTCGGCCTCGGTCTCGGTCTTCGACCTTCGGCGTCCGACCTTCGGTGATGAGCCTAGGGAGGCCGGATGAGCCGCTCAATGCGCCAGTGGCTCGCTCCGATACGCGAACGGCTCATCACCGGCGTCCCGGCGGAGGTGTTCGGGGCGGTTACGATGGCCGGATGGACGTGGTCAGCGACGCGATCGCCGCCGTACGGGCCGGCCGGCCCGCCTCCAACCGGCTGCGCGTGGCGGGGCGTTGGGGCGCGCGCATCCCCTCCTACGCGGGTGCGGGCTTCCACGTGGTGCTGTCCGGCAGCTGCTGGCTGCTGGCCGACGGCGGCGGGCCGCTGCGGCTGGGCCCCGGCGACGCGGTGCTGCTGCCGCACGGCAGCGGACACGCCCTGTCCGACGGGGAGTTGACCGCCGCCCGGGCGGCGCGCCTGCCGGAGCTGGACTCCCTGCTCGGCCCCCGACGGCGCCCCGGCAGCGGCCCGGACGCCGCCGGTGCGGACGCGTCCGGTGCTGATGCTGCCGGTGCAGGAACGACCGGTGCGGGTGCTCCCGGTGCCGGTGCTCCCGATCCGGGCGCTCCCGGTGCGGCCGACCTGCTGTGCGGCAAGTACCGCCTCGACCACGGGCTCGGGCACCCGCTGATGCGCGAGCTGCCCCAGGTCGTCCACCTGCCCACCCGCACCGGCGAGCACCCCGAACTACGCGCCGCCGTCGATCTGTTGAGCAGCGAACTGACCGCCGCCCGACCCGGCGGCGAACTCGCCGTACCGGGCCTGATCGACCTGCTGCTGGTCTACCTGGTGCGGGCCTGGACCACCCGGCGCGGCGCCGACGGCTGGGGCGCCGCACTGACCGACCCCGTGGTGGCGACCGCGCTCGCCGCCGTCCACGAGGACCCGGCCCACCCCTGGACGACCGAGACCCTGGCCACCCACGCCGGCGTCTCGCGCGCCACCCTCACCCGCCGCTTCACCACCCTCACCGGCCGCCCCCCGATGGCCTACCTCACCTGGTGGCGGATGACCCGCGCCGCGGGCCTGCTGCGCAACACCGTCGACCCGCTGGAAGCCGTCGCCCGCAGGGTCGGCTACGCCAGCCCCTACGCGCTCTCGCACGCCTTCGTCCGCCAGTTCGGCACCACCCCCGGCCGCTACCGCGCGGCCCGCACCGCCCTCGTCGCCTGACCGCGCCCGCGGCGGCGGTCATGTGGTGGCGGCCGGTCAGGCGGCGACCGGTCAGGCGGTCGCGGTGCCGAGCACCTTGGTGGGGGTGATGCGGACGACGACGCGCAGGACCTCCGCCGGGAGGTCGAGGTACTCCTGGCCGGCACCGGGACCCTCGTACTGTTCGGCGAGGGCGACGGCGACGGCGCGGCCGGTGTCCTCGGTGACGGTGGCCAGGCCGCGTATCTCGACGTAGCGCAGCGGGTCGGCGGGGTCGTAGACGGTGAGGCTGGCCCGGGGGTCGCGGCGCAGGTTGCGTTCCTTGCGGCGCCCGGCGGCGGTGGAGACGAGCAGGTCGTCCCCGTCGCGGCCGATCCAGACCACCGAGGTCTGCGGGCCGCCGTCCGGGTTGAGGGTGGCGAGGACGGCGGGGATCGGCGCGTCGAGCAGGGCGCGGACGGAGTCGTTCAACGTGGTGGTCATCGGGCGAGGTTATCCGTCGTCAGGCCTGGTCCGCACCGGAGGCGGGCCGGGGTCCGCCGTCCGTCGGTCCGCCGTCCGGGGGTCCGCCGTCCGTGGGTTCGCCGTCCGTGGTGCTTTCCGTGGTCAGCACGGAGGCGGTCCGTACAGCGGGCCGGGCACGATGTGATCACGGCGATCGGGTCCGACCGGGGCTGACAAGACGACAGGGGCTGACCATGACCAGCAGTGCGACCGACAGGCACGAGGGCTTCTCCGCCGAGGAGCGGGCGGCGATGAAGGACCACGCGCAGGAGTTGAAGAAGGCCGCGCGCAAGGCGTCCAAGGAGGAGAAGGCCGCCGAGGCGGAGCGTGACGTCCTCGCCAAGATCGCCGAGATGCAGGGGAGCGACCGGATCATGGCCGAGCGGCTGCACGCCATCGTCGCCGCGGTCGCCCCCGGCCTCGCACCCAAGCTCTGGTACGGGATGCCCGCGTACGCGCTGGACGGCAAGGTGGTCTGCTTCTTCCAGAGCGCCGAGAAGTTCAAGTCCCGCTACGCCATGCTGGGTTTCAGCGACCAGGCGCAGCTGGACGAGGGGCCGATGTGGCCGGCCTACTACGCGCTGACCGAGGTGACGGCGGAGGTCGAGGAGCGGATCGCCGCCCTGGTGAAGCGCGCCGTCGGCTGACGCGTCGGCGGGCGGGCGGCGATCCGGCGGGCGGGGCGGCTGACGCGTCAGCGGGCGGGCGGCGGGGCGAGGCCGAGGACGGCGAGTGCCGACCGGCCGGCGGGGCGGTGCTCGTCGCCGGCGAGCAGCAGGGTGCGCGCCGCCTGGTAGGGGCAGCCGGCCGCGTCGAAGGCCGCCGCGACGGCGGGCAGTGCGGCCGGGTCGCCGTCCAGCAGGGCTTGCGCCCGGTCGAGTTGGGCGGAGGCGACCGGGTTGCCGTCGACCACGGCGCGGGCCGCGGCGATCCGCCCGCGGGCGTCCGGGTGGCCGGCGAGCACCGAGGCCTCCGCCCGCAGGGCCACGTACCAGTGCAGCCAGACCCAGCAGACCCACTTCCACACCTGGTCCGGTTCCGGTGCCAGGCGGTCCAGGGCCGCCTGCGCGTCGCCGTGGTGGAGCAGGACGACGGCGTCGAACACCGCGCCGTGGCCGTGGCGGTGGTCCAGGACGGGGCCGGCCCGGTCCGCGACGGCGAGCCAGGCCGCCCGGGCGTCGTGGTCGCCGCGCAGCCCGTGGACCATCGCGACCGCCGCGGCGGCCGGGCCGAGCACGAACGACCGTGGCCGGCCGCCCCGTTCCCACGCGTCGAGGAACGTGGCGCCGCCCGGGAGCACCGCGTCGGCGCGGCCGGCGAACGCCTCGGTGACCAGGAGCCAGGACGTGGCGTGGTGGCCCGCCTCGGCCAGCAGCGGGTGCTCGGCGAGCTGTCCGCTCCACCGGCGGGCCTGCGCCAACTGCCCCACGCCGAGGGCGTTTCCGGCGGCCATGGCGAGGGCGTCCACCAGCTCGTGCGTCCCGGCCGGGGTGCGGGGCGCGCCGGCCAGGACGTCGATCCGGCGACTCGCGGCGGCTGCGGCGCCGAACGGTTCGCCGGCCCAGCTGCGGGCGCCGGAGAGCGCGTCGAGGGCGGCGGACTCGGCGACCGGGTCCCCGGTGAGGCGGGCGAGTTCGACTGCGCGTTCGGCGTACCCGACCGTCTCGTGCGCGGTGTTGTCGGCGTCGCCCTGGACGGCGCCGTAGGCGTCCGCGACGACCGCGGCCTCGGCGAGGGCGACGGCCGCCCGCGCGGCCGGGTCCGCCGGGCCGGCCAGCTCCCGCGCCTGCGCGAGCAGGGAGTTCACCTCCGGCGTCCCGGGGATCCGGGCGAAGGTGCTGGAGAAGCGGTACGCGACGGTGGCGGCGGCGGCCAGGTCGCGGGCGGCGCCGGTGGTGTCGCCGGCCTGCAGGGCGGCCTCGGCGGCGGCGCGGTGCAGGCGGAACATGTCCTCGCCGCGTCTGCGGCAGCCGGCCACCCCCGCGGCCTCGCGCAGCGCGGCGGCGGCGTCGCAGGTGGCGTCTCCGGTGGCGGTGATGGTGGTGACGTCGGAGGTGTCCTCGGTCGGGCCGGCGAGTGCGGCGGCCTGTTCGAAGCGCTGCTGTGATTCGCCGAGCAGGTTGGCGTCGAAGGCGAGTGCGGCCAGGGCGAGGGCGAGCCGGCGGGCCGGTACCCGCTGCTCCGGCCGGTCGGCGGCCCAGGCGAGGGCGGCCCGGAGGTCTTCGGCCAGGGTGTCGAACCGGGCGCGCCGGACCGGGCCGGCCGGGCGATCGGGGTGGCCGGGGTGACCAAGGTGACCGGGGTGACCGGGGTGGTCCCGGTGATCCGGGTGGTCCGGCTGGTCCGGGTGGTGGCGTCCCGTCAGGGCGGTCGCGCCGGCCAGGCACCACGCCAGGTGGCGGGAGCGGACCTCGGCCGACTCCCCGGCCCCGTCGAGGCGTTCCGCCCCGTACTGCCGGATGGTCTCCAGCGCCTGGTAGCGGGTGCCCGCCGCGTCGTGCGTCACGGCCAGCAGGCTCTGCTCGGCGAGCCGGCCCAGCCCGTCGGCGACCTCGGCCGGATCCAGCGGCGCGAACCCGGCCACCTCGGCCGCCGCCTGCGCGGTGAACGGCACGACGAAGGCCGACACCCGCCGCAGCAGCGCCCGGTCCCGGGGTTCGAGCAGGTCGTGGCTCCAGTCCAGCACCGCGCGCACCGACCGGTGCCGGCCGTCGGCGCGGGGGCCGCCGGCCAGGATCCGCAGCTGGTCGTCGAGGCCGGCGGTGAGGCCGTCGAGGCCGAGCGTGGGCCAGCGCGCCGCCGCCAGCTCGATCGCCAGCGCCATGCCGTCGAGCCGTTCGCACAGCGCCGCGACCTCGCCGAGCCGCTCCCGGTCCGGGGCCCGGCCGACGGCGGCCGCCCGCGCCGTGAACAGGGCGACCGCGTCCGAGTCGCCGCCGCCGACCCGCGACAGCGGCGGGACCGCGAGGACCCGTTCGAAGGGCACCATCAGCCGGGCCCGGCTGGTCGCGAGCACCCGCACCCGCGGGCAGGCGGTGAGCAGCCGTTCCACGAACGGGGCCACGCCGTCGCGCACGTGCTCGCAGTTGTCCAGCACCAGCAGCGCCTCGCGGTCCGCCAGCGCGGCCACCACCGCGTCGTCGACGCCCCGGCCGGGCTGCTCGCCCGCGCCCACGGCCGCCGCCACCGCCGCGCCCACCCGCTGCGGGTCGGTGACGGGGACGAGGTCGACGAACCGCACGCCGTCGGCGAAGCCGGCGGCCAGTTCGCCCGCCACGGCCAGCGCGAGCCGCGTCTTGCCGACTCCGCCCGGGCCGACCGCGGTCACCTGCCGGTGGGCCCGCAGCGCCTCGGCCAGTTCCGCGCGCTCGCGCGCCCGGCCGACGAACGCGGTCAGCGGCGCCGGGAGGGCGGGAGCCGGTTGGACGGGCGCCGGTTGGACGGGCGCCGGGCTCGGCTGGTGGGCGGAGTCGGCCGAGGCGCTGCGGGCGGCGGCGGGCGCGGCCGTGCTCCGGGCCAGCGCCCGGCGGTCCGGCAGCTCCAACTTGCGCAGCAGCGAGGAGACATGGGACTCGACCGTACGGACCGAGATGAACAGCTGCGCGGCGATCTCCGCGTTGCTGAGGTGGTCGCCGAGCAGCGCGAGCACGTCGGCTTCCCGGGGCGAGATCAGTGGAGTCGACACCGGCTCATTATCGGTGCCGGCCAACGGAGTTCCGTACCGGGTTCCGTGGTCGGCACGGAGGCGGCGCCACCCCGGGCGGGCGAGGCTGTGACCACGGCGACCGGCCACCAGGGCGCGGTCGGCCGCGACGAGAGGAGTGACCCGTGACCGGCTCCGCCATCCTCGGGATCAGGACCGTCCTGCACCCGGTGTCCGACCTGGCCGCGGCCAGGGCCGTGTACGCGGCCCTGCTCGGAACCCCGCCTCGCACCGACGAGCCGTACTACGTCGGCTTCGAGGCCGCCGGCCAGCACATCGGGCTGCTGCCGGCCGGCGGGCCGCAGGGTCTGACCGCGCCGCTGGCCCACTGGCACGTGCCGGACATCGGGGCCGCCGTGGCCGCGGTGACCGCCGCGGGCGCCACCGTGAAGGAGCCCGTGCACGACGTGGGCGGCGGACGGCTGGTGGCCACCCTCGTCGACCCGGACGGCAACCCGATCGGCCTGCTGCAGGAGCCGACCCACGGCCCGCGCTCCCGCGCCGAGCGCCGCCGTGACACCGAACGCCGGCTCGCCGAGGACGTCGACCTCTGGCTCGCCAGCGCCTCGCCCGACGGCGCCCCGTACCTGGTGCCGCTGTCCTTCGACTGGGACGGCGGGGCGCTGCTGCTGGCGACGGTGGCGGACGGCCCGACCGGCCGCAACCTGGCCGCGGGCGGCACCGCCCGGCTGACCCTGGGGCACACCCGTGACGTGACGGTGGTCGAGGGCACGGTGGAGGTGCTGGCGATGGACGCCCTGCCCCGGGAGCGGGGCGACCGGTTCGCGGCGCGCACCGGTTTCGACCCGCGCGGGCTCGGTACGGCGTACCGCTGGTTCCTGGTCACCCCGCGCCTGGTCCAGGCCTGGCGCGAGGCGGACGAGCTGGCCGGCCGTGAGCTGATGCGCGACGGGCGCTGGCTGGACTGACGGGCGGCAGGGCCGTCCGGGGGCGGCCGGGGGAATGCGGGCGAGAGGGCGGCCGGGGGAATGCGGGCGAGGGGGCGGGCAGGGCCCGCCCCCTCGTCGGTGCCGTGCCCCCGCCGGTTCGGGGACACCCGCTGTCAGGGCACCGGGATCCGGGCCGGCTCCGGGGCCCCGGCGGCCGTGCGCTCGTGGCGGGCGGTGCGCACGGGCCACCACAGGGCGCGGCCGAACAGGGCGGCGACGGCGGGCACCAGGACCAGGGACAGGACGACGGCGGAGAGCAGGATGCCGAGCGTCATCGCGAAGGCCACCTGTTCGCTGCCCGGGGTGGTGGCCAGGCTGGCGAAGGAGCCGGCCAGGACCAGACCGGCGGTGGCGACGGCGGGCGCGGTGTGCCGCACGGCGCGGGCGACGGCCGCGCGGGCCGGGCCGGGGGTGCGCATCTCCTCGCGGATCCGGTCGGTGATGAGGATGTTGTAGTCGGTGCCCAGGGCCACGACGAACAGGAACAGCACCAGCGGGAGGGTGAAACTGACGCCCGGTTCGCCCAGTCCGTGCTGGAACAGCAGGGTGGCGGCGCCGAGGGTGGCGGCGAAGCCGAGCCCGACGGAGAGCATCAGGACCAGCGGGGCGAGCAGGCTGCGCAGGAGCAGCAGCAGGATCAGGGCGATCAGGGCGGCCGCGACCGGGAAGACGACCGCCAGGTCGTGGTCGACGGCGGTGGCGACGTCGGCGAAGATCGCCGCCGTGCCGCCGACGTGGGCGGTGGTCCCGGCGGGCGTGTGGGCGGCGACGGCGGCGCGCACCGGGCCGGAGGCCAGGTCGCGGGCGCGCTGGCTCTGCGGATCGGCCTTCAGGTAGAGGTCGATCCGGGCGGCACGGTGGTCCGCGTTGAGGACGGTGGCGCCCACCGTGCCGACGCCGTCGACCCGGGCCACCGCCCGGGCGAGGTCGTCGAGCCGTCCGGTAGTGAGGGCGGTGCCGTCGGTGGCGAGGACGTAGACGCTCGTCGGGTCGGAGACGCCGGCCGGCAGGGTGCGGGAGATCTCGGCGGCGGTGACGGCGGCCGGGGTCTTCTCCCCGGCGCCGCCCACGCCGTAGTCCATCCGGATCCCGGCCGTCCCGGCGGTCAGGGCGCCGAGCAGGGCGACGGCGGCGAGCAGCATCGGCAGCGGGCGCCGGGCCACCACCGCGCCGAAGCGGGCGGCCAATCCCTCGCGCGGCTGCCGGCGCAGGCTGCGGGAGGGCCAGAACATCCCGCGGCCGCAGGCGGCGAGCAGGGCGGGCATCAGGGTGAGGCTGCCCAGCAGCATGACCAGGACGGCGACGGCGATGGCCGGGCCGAGCGAGCGGAACTGGCCGAAGCTCGCCACGCCGAGGGTGGCGAAGGCGGCGACGATGGTCAGCGCGGCCGAGGTGATCGCGGTGCCCACCCGGGCGCAGACCTGGGCGGCCGCCTCGCGGGCGGGCTGCTCGGGCCGGGCGCGCAGCTGCTCGCGGAAGCGGAAGAGCAGGAACAGCAGGTAGTCGACGCCGATGCCGAGCAGCACCACGCTGACCAGTCCGGGGGTGCCGGCGTCGAGCTTGAGGCCGGTCAGCATCGCGGCGCCGGCCACGGCGCCCCCGGCCACGCCGCCGATGAAGGCGACCGCGAGCAGCGGCAGCAGGGCCGCGAGGACGCTGCGGAACACCAGCACGTTGAGCAGGACGATCAGCCCGACGACGAGTGCGCCGCCGACCGTCGCGGCGGTGCGGTTGGCGTCGGCGGTGTCGACGGAGTCGGCCAGTCCCCCGGTGAACCCGGTGCGCATCCCGGCCTCGGCGAACTGCGCCCGGGCGGTGTCCCGGAAGGTCCGGTAGACGCCCTGGACGCCCTCGTCGGCGGCGTTCCCGGTCAGTTCGACGGAGAGGAGTTCGAAGCCGCGGTCGGGGGCCACCATCGCGGGGGCGATCCGGGGGGTCTGCGAGCGGTCGGGGACGAGGAAGGCCGGATCGTCCTTCTTCCGGGGCATGACGACCCGGCGCTGGGCGAGCTTCGCCGCCTCGGCCTCGATCCGCTGCTGGTCGGCGGCGGCGAGCGGCTTGCCGTCCGTCCTGGCCACCAGCACCGTGACCGTGGTGGCGTCGGGCCTCGCCCCGAAGTTCTCCTCGGCGATCCGCAGCGCGGCGGCCGAGTCGTAGCTGCGGGGCAGGAAGTCCCCGGTCTGGGACTGGGTGACGCGGGAGAGCAGCATCGGGCTCAGCAGGGTCAGGGATATCCCCAGCACCACCCAGAGGGTGATCACCTTCCACGGGTTCCTGGTGGCGTATCCGGTCAGTGCGCGGATCACGAAAATCCTCCGGCGGTGGACGCGAGCGTCCGCAGGTCGGTCTCGGCTCCCGGGGGTCCCGGGGCGGCTCCGGGGGCTCCCGGACGGGTTCCAGACCATCACCCGGAGCATGCCCCGGACGTCCTCGCGCGGGACGATCCGCACCGGGGCCCCGGGTCCCCGACCGGGGCCGGACCCAGGACCGTGGTCCTGGTCCGGGGCCGGCGATCGACCGTGGGGACCATGCGGGAGCGGGGTGGACCGATGCCAGAATGGCGTCATCGCAGCTGATCAGCGCCGTTCCGGGACGGTCGTCCGGTGGCGGGCGGTCGTCCAGGTCGGCGGACGGTCGGTCGCCGGCGGTGGCGGCGCGGGTACGGCACGGGAACGACACGGAGGGGAACGGACATGGGCGGGCTTCAGCGCCCCGCGGCGGACGCGGGGCACGGGGTGGACCCCGGCCGGAGGCCCGGCGCGGCGGCGGACCCCTCGTCGGACGCCGACGGCGCTCCGTGGAGCAACACCGACGCGCTGGTGGCGGCCGCCGCCTGCACGATCGACCTGCTCGGCTACCTGGTGTTCAACGGGGAGGGCGTCGACCGGGAGGCGAGCCTGCCGGGCTTCCTCCTGGTCGCCCTGACGGCCCTGCCGCTGCTCGCCCGACGCAGGCGTCCGGTCGCGGCGCTGGCCGGTGTCCTGGCGCTGGGGACCGCGGCCGACCTGTCCGCACCACCGCCGAGCCCCCACTTCGGCGCCGTCCTGGCGGTCGCCCTGTACACGGTGGCCACGGCCGTCCCCGTCGCGCGGACGGCGGCGGCCGTGGCGGTGGCGTCGGTGCTGACGGTGCTGGGCCAGAGCAACCTGCGCATGCCGACCTGGCAGGCCGCCGTCAGCGCGCCGGCCGCCGCCCTGCTGGTGGCCGGCGCCGGCGTCGCGATCGCGCGCTGGCAGCGGGAGGTGGAGGCCAACCGCGAGCTGCTGGCCGACCGCGCGGTGGCCGACGAACGCCGACGCATCGCACGGGAGTTGCACGACATCGTGGCGCACCACATCACCACCATGCAGCTGATGGCCGGCGGCGCCCGGGCCAACCTCGCCAACCCGGAGGTGGTCCGGGAGGCCCTGGTCACCCTGGAGTCCTCGGGGCGGCTGGCCCTGCGCGAGATGCGCCAGCTCCTGGACGTGCTGCGGGCCGGCGACGAGCCGGACGCCGGCCTGCCCTCGCCCCAGCCCGGGGCGGAGGACCTGGACCGGCTGGTCGCCGAGTCCCGCCTGGCCGGGCTGCCGACCGACCTCGACGTCCACGGGCCCCGGCGCCCGCTGCCGCCGACCGTCGGCCTGACGGTGTTCCGGATCGTCCAGGAGGGCCTCACCAACGCCCGCAAGTACGCGGGGCCCGCCCGCGCGAGCGTGCTCCTGACGTACGGCGCGGACCGGGTCACCGTCGAGGTGCGCGACGACGGCGGGAGAGGCGGCGGGAGGGCCGGCGGCCTCGACGGAGACACCGCGCCGCCCGGCCGGGACACGGCGGCGGGCGGGAGCCGGGGCGGGTACGGCCTGATCGGCATGCGCGAGCGCGTCGCCCTGCACGGCGGCACCCTGGAGGCCGGCCCGCGGCCGGAGGGCGGCTTCGCCGTGGTGGCCGAGCTGCCGCTGGCCCCGGAGGAGACGGCCGACGCGGCCGTCCAGCACGGCACGGCGGCGGCCCGGTGAGCGCGGCGGCACCGGGACCGGGCATCAGGGTCCTCATCGCGGACGACCAGCCGCTGGTGCGGCGCGGCCTGTCGCTGATCCTCTCCCCCGACCCGTCCTTCGAGGTGGTGGGCGAGGCCGAGAACGGGGAGCAGGCCGTCGCCGCCGCCCGCCTGCTGCGCCCCGACGTCGTGGTGATGGACATCCGGATGCCCGTGCTGGACGGGGTCGACGCGACCCGCGAGCTGGCCCGCGCCCTGCCCTCCTGCCGGGTCCTCGCCCTCAGCACCTTCGACATGGACGAGTACGTGGTGGCGGCGCTGCGTGCCGGCGCCCACGGGTTCCTGCCCAAGGACGTCTCGCCGGAGGAGCTGGGCGCGGCGATCCGCACCGTGCACACCGGCGAGGCGGTGGTCGCCCCGCGCCTGCTCACCCGGCTGATCTCCACCTACGTCCGGGCCCCCCTCGGCGCCCCGCCGCCCGTCGCCGACACCGGCGGGCTCACGCCCCGGGAGGTCGAGGTGTGGCGCCTGATGGCCACCGGCCTCGACAACGCCGAGATCTCCCGGGCCCTGGACATCAGCCTGTCGACGGTGAAGAACTACATCACCAGCATCTTCGGCAAGCTCGACGTCCGGGACCGCGCCCAGGCGGTCATCGCGGCCTACGAGTCCGGCCTGGTCACCGCCGGGGCGGGCGGCGGCGGGGCGGGGTAGCGGGGGGCGGGGTAGCAAGGGCGGGCGGCGGCCGGGCCCGGGTAGCGGGGCAGACAGCGGGTGGCGGGGGCTACGGCGTCCGGCGTATTCGGCGGACCGCCGCCCGGAAGGACATGCCCCGGTCGTGCCACATCATGCCCGTGGACGCGCCCAGGATGATCACCACACCGATCGCGATGAAGAACGACATCAGGGTGAACACCACCCCGATCGGCCCGTACTCCTGCTCGTTGCCGATGACCATGCCCGAGAAGGTGAAGTGGAAGACGAGCAGCATGCCGATCCAGAACCCGCCGGTGGCGACCGCGCACGGCAGCAGCCGGCGCCAGGCGACACGCCCGCCCAGCAGGAACCACATCGTGAACCACCAGAAGAGGACGCAGACGGCGACGCCGATGATCCACCACAGCACCGGCTGACTCGCGTGGAACGTGTGGCCCACCAGGGCGGCCAGAGCGAGCCAGCCCACCACCACGGCCAGCCAGACCAGTGCGCGCAGCCTGTCCCAGGCGTGCTTGGGCAGCTGGAAGACCCGCTGGTACAGCTGCTGGATCGAGACGGCGGCGGCGAGGCCGCCCCCGATGAAGAAGACCCACGACAGGCCGGTGACCGCCGAGGACGTGGTCGAGGAGGAGGCGAACAGGTGGCCGACGTCGGCGGAGGCCTCCGGGCTCAGGCCCAGCCGCGACGTCAGCCCGGCCACCGCCGACCGCCCGGCCAGGGCTGACACCACCAGCATGAACGGGACGGCGCACAGCAGCAGCGTGGCGGCCAGCACCATGGCCTGGCTGAGGAAGTCCACCGCGTCCAACCGCCCCCACAGGTTCTCGGCCCAGGAGCCGAGGTACTTCGCCTTGCCCCACTCGGCCGCCCGTCGGGCCTGACGGGCCTGCCGGGCGGTCATCCGCTCGGGCACCCCCGGCGGCGGGTCCGACGGCGCCGGTGACCTCGGCAGCGGTGACCCCGGCGGCGGGGGCTGGGGCTCCTCCCCGCGTGCCTCCCCGTGGGTGTCGGGGCGGGCGTCGGGGCGGGCGTCGCCGTGCTCACCCCTGTGCTCGCCCTCCGGCTCTCCCGGTGTCCTGTCCCTCGCGTGCATGGTGCATCCTCCGGCGGCCGCGCCGACCCGTGGCCTGCCGGGACCCGTCACGCGGTGCGCCACGCGTGCCCGGGAGCCGCGGTCCTGTATTCACCGTCGCACGGCGGCCCCGCCCGTGCCCGGGCCGCACCTGACGGCGGCGGCGGCGGTCGCGCACCGTACGGGCGGGGCTCCGTACGGACAGGGCGGGCCCCCGGCGGGTGGGATCCCGGCGGGGTGGGAAGGCATGACCTCCGGTGCCGGAACGCACCGGGGACAGGCCCTGGTGCGCGGGCAGTCGAGCCGTCGAGCGGTCCGAGCAGTCCGAGGAGTCCGAGGAGCGTGCGGATGTCGTCTTCACCGGGTGCGGTGGCCCTGGTCACCGGTGCCGCCGGCGGGATCGGACGGGCCGCGGCGCTACGGCTGGCCCGGGCGGGGTGGGCGGTGGCCGCGGTGGACGTGGACGCGGCCGGCCTCGACGCCCTGACCGCGGAGGCCGCCGGGGTGCGCCCGTTCGTCTGCGACGTCGCCGACCGGTTGGCCGTCGCCACCGTGGTCGGCGACATCGGCCACGCGCTGGGCCCGCCCCGCCGACTGGTGCACTGCGCGGGCGTCGCCGCCATGGGGCGGCTGCTGGACCAGGACCCGGCGGACACCCTGCGCGTGATGCACGTCGTGTACGGCGGCACGCTCCACGTGGTCCGGGCGGTGGTGCCGGCCATGGCCGCGCGGGGCGGCGGACAGGTGGTGCTGTTCGGCTCCATCGCCGGCTGGGTGCCGGTGCCGATGGGCGGGGCGTACGGCGCGGCGAAGGCCGCGGTCCACTTCCTCGCCGAGACCGTCGCGGCCGAGCACCGCGGGGACGGGATCCGGGTGGTGTGCGTCTGCCCGCCCGCCGTGGAGACCCCGATGCTGGACCGGATGCGCGCCGACTCCCCCGAACTGGTGGGCAACGTCCGGGGGCTGGACCCGGAGGCGGTCCTGGACTCGATGGACCGTGCCCTGGCCCGCGGACACCTGTGGGCCTTCCCCGGCCGCGGCACCCGGGCGATGTGGACGGCCCGGCGCCTGGCACCCCGCCTCCTCGGCCGTACGATCGGCCGCCTCGTGGTCGGGAAGTGAGGCGGGACCGAGGCCGGAAGTGGGGCGGGATCGCCGCCGCGCGGGCGCGGTCAGCGGCCGGCCGTCCCCGGGGCCTCCAGTTCGGTGTGGTGGACGGTGAAGCCGCCGCGCAGGACCGGGGCGAACGGGGCCGGGGCCATGCAGGTGCCGACCACCGGCTGGTAGGGCTTGCCGTCCGCGCCCACGTCCATGTTGGCCACGCCCCAGGAGAACCCGAGGCGGGCGTCACCGTGGCCGCTGCCCTGGTAGATGCTCAGACCTATTCGCTCGCCGGTGTTGCCGACGTCCGACCTGGTGACGACGGCGGTCAGCGTGGCGACCGGGCCGCCGGTGCTCAGGCAGTCCACCTGGGCCTCGGCGCTGTAGACCTTCCCGGTGTCGGCCTTGCGGTGGGAGTAGCGGACGGTGCCCCGGGCGTCGGTGGGCAGGCCTTCGGCCGCACCGGTGCCCGGGAAGCGGTGGGTGTACGGGGCCGCCAGGGCGTCGACGGTGAACCGGATCTCGTCGTCCGGGGAGAGGGCGTACGAGATCCGGGCCGTGCCGCTGACGCTCGCCGGGCGCGCGGCCCGGCCGTCCTGCCGGGCGGACGGAGCGGTGGCGGACGCGGCGCCGGTGGCGGAGGCCGGGGCGACGCCCGTGAGCGCCACGAGCGCCAGCCCGGCCGCGGCGACGCCCCGGGCGGCACGGGCACTGACACGGGCGCGGGCACATGCGCGGGCAGAGGCGCGGCTGCGGATGCGGGTACGAATGCGGAACACGGTGGGTTTCCCTCCCTCCGACGGCCCGGGCGGCCGCCGTCTCGATGTCCCCAAGCGTGGCCGCCGCACCCCCTCGCGCACATGTGCCGATCGGCATAAAAGTCCCGCTCTCCGCGGGTGTTGTGCCCTGCCGATCGGCAGGGCACCCCGTGGTGCACCGATCCTGGGAGTCGGCGGCGCGGAGCGGTGTCGCTGCACGGGAAG
This sequence comes from Kitasatospora sp. NPDC085464, assembly GCF_044541955.1. Classification (NCBI taxonomy): domain Bacteria; kingdom Bacillati; phylum Actinomycetota; class Actinomycetes; order Kitasatosporales; family Streptomycetaceae; genus Kitasatospora; species Kitasatospora sp. NPDC085464. The sequence continues at coordinate 61,289 of NZ_JBITTM010000042.1, read as the reverse complement.
TCGGCCGGTCCGACTTCCCGTGCGCGGGCTGGGCGGCCCCGTCAGCGTCCTCGCCACCACCGGCGGCGCGGCGCCTCCGCCGGGGCGGGGGCGGGGGCGGCCGGGACGTCGTCGGCGCCGTCGCCGGATGCACCGCCGTCGGATGCGCCGCCGTCGGGTGCGGGGCCGGGGAACGGGGGCAGGGCCCGGAAGCGGTCGTCGAGCACCGCGCTCGCGCCGACCCGGGCCAGCGTCTGGCGGACCAGGGTCAGCGGGTGGGTGGGGAAGTGGGCGTCCCACTCCGGGAGGTCGGCCACGTGGTACGGCAGCGGGCCGCGCAGGTCGGGGTCGTAGGGGTGGGGGCGGACGTAGGAGTCGAAGCCGACCCGGTCGGCGACCACCGCCTCGCGCATGCCGCTGACCGGGCCTTCGGCGGCCTGCACCTTCAGCACCACGCTGCACCGGTCGCGCGGTACCGTCCACGCCCCGATGAAGACCTGCCCGCGGCCGGTCGCCCTGGGCACCTTGACGAGCTGCCACAGGCCCGGCACCCCGCCCAGGTCGCGCACCTGCGCCTCGATCAGCGCGGCCCCGCTCCGCGCGGTGTGGCGGGCCAGTTCGCGCAGCAGCCGCTCGCCCGCGTCGAGCGGGGCCACCAGGTCCGGCACGAGCGCGAAGTCGTGGACGGACAGGACCATCCCCTGCGGGTCGTCCCACACCCGGTCTCCGCCCCCGGTGCCGCTCCCGTCCTCGCGTGGGACGAAGCCGGCCAGATCCAAGCTGATGATCGCACTCATGGCGGTCATCATCCCGCCCCCGGCCGCCCGGCGGCACGTCCTTTACCCCGCCGCACGGCTGCGCCCGGTGATCTCCACCGGTGCGCAGGCGGGAGAATGGACGGGTGACCGACAGTCAGCTCCCCCGGGGCATCACCGCCCTCATCCCCGGCGCCCCCACCCCGCCCACGCCCGGCGAGCGCGCGGCGTCGCAGCTCCTCCACCTGCGCACCGCCGAGGTGCCCCTTCCGCTCCTGGCCGCGGCCGTGGAGCTGATCGCCCCGCAGCTGGAGAGCGAGGACCCGGTCACCCGCGAGGCCGCCGCCGACGTACGCGCCCGGCTGCTCGCCGCGCTCGACGCCGCCGGGCCGCGCACCGCACGACCGGGCACCGCCTGACCGGACGGCGCACGACCGGACGTCACACGACCAGGCACTACGCAACCGGGCACCGCCCGGCCGGACGGCGCACGACCGGACGGCAGCCGGGGCTCCCCCGGGTCAGCCGTGGCGCAGCGGTCCGACGATCTCGTCGACCAGCCACCGCGCCACGCCCGGCGGGTCGGGGCTGCGCAGGCCGAGGACGAGGGGGGTGAAGCCCGCGGCGGTCGGTTCGGCGAGGACGGCCCGGTCCCGGGCCGGGTCGTCGCAGGAGACGGTGTACCGGACGGAGCGGGTGATCGTGCGCGGGTCGCGGCCGATCGCGGCGCAGTGGGCGTCGAGGACGCGGCTGCGTTCGCGGACGTGGTCGACGGTGTCGTGGGGCGGGCCGGGGATGGTCCTGGTGGCCGCCTGGTGGCCGAACAGGCGGACACCAGGCGCAGCAGGCGTGTTCCCCGGCCGCCGATGAGGATCGGCGGGCCCGGCTGCTGGACGGGTTCGGGGTGGTGGCGGTTCCCGTGGAGGGAGTTGTGGCGCCCGTCGAGGTCGAAGACGTCCCGGGTCCACGGGCCCCGCAGCACGGTGAGGGTCTCGGCGAGGCGGTCGCTGCCCTCGCGGGGCGGGACGAAGCTCAGGCCGTGTCCGGCGTATTCGGCGGCGGCGGGGTTCGGCCCGGCGGTGCCGCCGGCTCCGGGCGGCTGGTGGGTGCCGCCGACGCCGAGGCACATGACGAGGCGTCCGTGCGAGATGACGTCCACGGTGGTGGCCGTCGTGCCGAGCAGGGCGGGGTGGCGGAACCGGTTGCTGGTGACCAGGAGGCCGGGGCCGCAGCCGGCGGGTGGAGGCGGCGAGGGTTGCTGAGGAGGGTCCGGCCACCGGGCCGCAGCCGGGGCCGCACCCCGAGCAGGGGTAAGGAGCAGGAGCAGGACGGGCGGTGGCCGTTCCGGCCCGAGGGCCCCGGCGCCGGCCCCGGGTGGCGACCTGGCCTCGGCCCCGGGTGGCGGCCCGGTGTCAGCTCCGGGTGGCGACCTGGCGGGTGCGGCGGGCGAGGCGGTGCAGGCGCTGGACGGCGACGAAGCGGTGCATCCGGTCGGCCAGCGTCAGGCGGTACTTGAGCCGCAGCCGGCTGCCCAGGGCGGCCAGCCGCTCGGGGCCGATGGCCCGCAGCAGTCGGCTGACGTGCTGCTGGTAGGCCTCCCGGTAGGCGCGGTCGCCGTCCGGGACGGACCAGAAGAACATCGGGATCTCCTCGACCAGGCAGTTGTGGTCGTAGGCGCGCAGGTGCTCGGCGAACTCCGGCTCGGGGCGGGCGAGCAGCCATTCCCGGACCAGTTCCATCGAGCGGACCCGGTCGACCACGCCGCGCGGGTCGGTCTTCTTCTGGGTGATGGACAGGTCGCCGTCCTCGCGCACCCGCCAGTGGTAGATCGGCTCGGCGAGCACGTCGACCCGCTCGGCGAGGAAGTGGTGGGGCACGCTGACCGGGGCGTCCTCGTACAGGATGCCTTCGGGGTAGAGGATGCCCGCAGCGTCGAAGAAGGAGCGCCGGTAGACCTTGTTCCAGGCGGTGCGGTCGGTGACCAGGGCGGGCACCTCGCTGACGTGGGTGCGCAGCCGGGTCTCGCGGAAGGCGCGGCGGTGGCCGTGCGAGGGGGTGAGGCCGCTGGTGCGCAGGCGCAGCGCGTTGCCGGTGACGAAGTCGGATCCGGTCTCGTCCAGCGTGCTGATCATCAGCTGGTAGGCGTGCGGCGGCAGGGTGTCGTCGCTGTCGACGAAGGCCAGGTACTCGGTGCCGGGGGTCAGGTGGCGCCAGCCGGTGTTGCGGGCGGCGCCGAGGCCCTGGTTCTCCTGGCGGACCAGGCGGAAGCGCGGGTCGCGGCCGGCGTACTCCTCGGCGATGGCGGGGCCGCCGTCGGTGGAGCCGTCGTCGACCAGGACGCATTCGAAGTCCTGGAAGGTCTGGGCCGCGATCGAGTCGAGGCATTCCGCGAGGTAACGCTCGACGTTGTAGATCGGGACGACGACGGACAGGCGGGGGGCCATCGGGCGGCCTTTCCTCAGGTGCGGACGCGCGCCGGACGGGCCGGGCGGGCACGCACCGCCGACGGCCGATCACCGGCAGTGGCCCGAATGTAGGGACCGTACAAGAACGTTGGGCGAACGGTAGGTGTCGTAGAGGCTGCGGATCTGTGGAGCGGACGTGCCCGGCGTCAACCGTTCGCAAACCAGTAGCACCCGTACAGGGGACATTCCCGCCGGCCCCGGGCCCCGGCCCACACGCCGGACCCGGGCCCCGAACCCGCACGCCGGACCCGTACGCCGCGGCCGCCGGGACGTCCCACGGCCTCCGCCGGGCGGGACGCCGGGGCGGAGGGCAGCCTGGGAGTACGGGCGGCACCGCCGGTGCCGGGCGGCCGAGGAGCGGGCATGGACGACACCGACGTGCTGGTCGTGGGCGCCGGCCCGGTCGGCCTGACCGCGGCCGCCGAGCTGTGCCGGCGCGGCGTGCGCTGCCGGGTCGTCGACCGGCTGGACGCCCCGCAGCCCTACGCCAAGGCGGTGGGGATCCAGCCCCGCACCCTGGAGCTCTGGGACGCGATGGGGCTGGTGGGCCGGGTCCTGGACGAGGCGGTGCCGCTGCTGGGCCAGCTCGCCTTCGTCGACGGCGAACCCGGCCCGCGCCTCGACCTCGACCTGCCCGCCGAGGTGCCGTACCGCTTCGCCGCGCTGCCCCAGGACACCACCGAGCGGCTGCTCGCCGAGCACCTGGCCGGGTGCGGCGGCACCGTCGAGCGGGGCACCGAGGTGCTCGGCCTGGAGCAGGACGACGAGGTCGTGCGCGTCGCCCTGGCCACGCCCGCGGGGCCGCGCGAGCTGACCGCCCGCTGGGTCGTGGGCTGCGACGGCGCCCACAGCACGGTGCGCCACGCCGCCGGGATCGGCTTCGGCGGCGACGCCTTCCCCGAGCAGTACATGCTCGGCGACGTCGAGCTCGACTGGGACCTGCCGCCCGGCTACGTCGTGCGCTCGACCCGCCGGACCGCCGACGGCGGCACCGACGCGCTGGTGTGCGTCCCGCTGCCCGGGCGCGGCCGCTACCGGGTGTCCATGAACGTCCCGCCCGAGCTCGCCACCGCCCCCGCCGCCGGGGTCGCGCACGGCCTGGAGGGCGGCCGCGCCCCCGAACTGCGGCACATCCAGCAGGTCCTGGACCGCCTCTCCCCGCGGCCCGCCACCGCCTCCGCGCTGCGCTGGTCCTCGGTGTTCCGGATCAGCCACCGCCTCGCCGACCGCTACCGCGCCGGGCGCCTGCTGCTGGCCGGCGACGCCGCCCACATCCACCCGCCCACCGGCGCCCAGGGCATGAACACCGGCATCCAGGACGCCTGGAACCTCGCCTGGAAGCTCGCCCTGACCGTCCGCGGCGCCGCCACCGACACCCTCCTCGACAGCTACCAGGCCGAGCGCCACCCCGTCGGCGAGGAGGTCGTCTCCCGCACCGTGCGCCACGCCCGCGCGGGCTTCGACAGCGACCCCGAGGACCCCGCCGCCCCGGTCCTGCGCGAGGCCCAGCTCCTGGTCGGCTACCGCGACGGCCCGCTGACCGAGCCCGCCCCGGGCACCCGCCCCGCCCCCGGCGACCGCGCCCCCGACTGCGCCGGCCTCACCCGCCCCCTGACCGCCTACCCGCAGCGCCTGCACGAACTGCTGCGCGGCACCCGTCACACCCTGCTGCTCGCCGCGGGCCCCGCCACCGACGCGCAGACCCTGCACGCCTGCGCGGCCGCCGCCCACGCCGCCGCCCACGGCCTGCTCGACGTGTACGCCGTCCTCGCCCAGGGATCCCCCGCCTCCCCGGCGGTGGCGGACGGCCTGCGCCTGCCCGTCGTCCGCGACACCGGCGCCGCCTTCCACGCCGCCTACCGGCCCGGCGACGGCGAGGCCCTGCTCGTCCGCCCCGACGGCTACCTCGCCGCCCGTCTGCCCGCCGCCGACCCGGCCCGCCTGGTGGCCCACCTGCGCCGCACCTTCGCCCCGGTCTGAGCGCCCGCCGGTCCGCGCCGGCCCCCGCCCGCCCGTCGGCCCCCGCCCGCCGGATGCGGAAGCGGCTGATCGTGCATCAACTGCGGCCCGGGGAACGTAGATTGTGGATCATGATCGAGGGGACGACACGGAAACGGGGGGCCGCCACGCGGCCCGCGGGCGCGGAGCCGGTACGGGCAGGGCCGGTGCGGACGTGCCCGGCGCACGCAGGGCCGACGCCGGCGGAGCCGACCCGGCAGCCCCCGGCCCGGACGGCGCAGGACCGGGCGATCGGCTCGCCGCGCGGCACGGACGGTGTCCGAGCAACTGCCTATAGTGAGCGCCATGAGCGACCCGGGCCCCACCTCGGCCTTCCACACGGCCAACGCCGATCCCGCGCTCACCGACCGCCTGGTCGCCGCGCTGGACGTCCAGGCCGCCTCGGCCGGGGTGCGGCGGCTGCGCGAGTGGGCGCACGCGCAGCTGGCCGCGCGCCCCGGCGAGCGGGCGCTGGACGTCGGCTGCGGCACCGGCTCCGAGACCGTGGTGCTCGCGGCGGCGGTCGCCCCGGACGGCACCGCGACCGGACTCGAACCCCACCCCGGCCTGCGCGCCGTCGCCGAGCGGCGCGCCGCCGGGGCGGGCAGTGCGGCCCGGTTCCTGGACGGCGACGCGCTCGCGCTGCCGCTGCCCGACGCCGGGGTGGACGCGGTCCGGTGCGAGCGCGTCCTGCAGCACCTGGACGACCCGGCGCGGGCCGTCGCGGAGATCGCCCGGGTGCTGCGCCCGGGCGGCCGGGTGGCCCTGCTCGACACCGACTGGTCCACCTTCGTCCTGCACCCGGCCGACCCGGAGGTCCGCCCCGCGCTGGCCGCCGTCGCCCTGGCCACCGCCGCCACCCCGGACGCCGGGCGCCGCCTGACGGGCTGGCTGGCCGCGGCGGGCCTGACCGTCGACGCGCTCGGCGCCGACGTCCTGCTGCACGACCCCCGCACCGTCAGCCGGCCGATCGTCCTCGGGCTCGCCGACGCGGCCGCCGGGCGGGGCCTGATCACCGGGGCGCAGCGCGACCGGCTCCTGGCCGGTCTGGAGGAGGCCGCCGGGCAGGGCGCCTTCCACCTGTCGGTGACGATGTTCGCCGCCGTCGCGCACAAGCCGGGCTGACCGCCCCCCCCCCCGGCCGTCGGCGCGGGCGACCCGGCTGCCCCGGTCCTCGGGCCGCCCGGGGGGCGGTTTCACCCGGACGGAGTAACTTGGTCGTACTCCACCCGCCACGGTCCGGCCGCGGGAACGACCATCGAAGGACCGTGCGTACGGGCACCAGCGATGAGGTGATGGACATGCGCGAACCGATGAACGAGGGCGTGCCGGAGTCGGCGTCCGGGATGCAGCGGCAGCTCTACAGCGGAGGGGAGCGTCCCTTCGACCCCGAGGACCTCGTGATGGCGTCGGGCCGCGACGTCACGCCCAGCCGGCTCGAATGGGCGCGGCAGGAGATCGAGCGCAAGGGCGCCGCCGCCCTGGAGCGCTACCTCCCCTGATCCGACCCCGCCCGGAGGCCCGGCCGCCCCGCCGGGCCCTCCGGGCGGGAGCCGGGGCACGCAGGCCCGGTCGGACACCTGTTCCAGGGTCGGTTGTCAGTGCCGGCGGCGATGATGCCGTCCATGAACGACGCCGCTCTGCTCACCCCCGGCGACTACGCCGACGCCGTTGCCACCGCCGTCCGGGCGGCCGCCGCCTACTACACCGACGGCGCCACGGCGCTCGGCGACGACGAGTACGACGCCCTGCTGCGCGCCGTCGCGGCCTACGAGGAGGCACACCCGGACGAGGTGCTGCCCGACTCCCCCACCGGGAAGGTCGCCGGCGGCGCGGTCGGGGGCGACGTGCCGCACAGCGTGCCGATGCTGTCGCTGGACAACGTCTTCTCGGCGGAGGAGCTGGCGGACTGGGCGGCCGGGCTGGAGCGCCGCCTGGGCCGTCCGGTGTCCGCGTGGTGCGTGGAGCCCAAGCTGGACGGGCTGGCGGTGGCCGCCCGTTACCGCGCCGGGCGCCTGGAGCGGCTGATCACCCGCGGCGACGGCCTCGCGGGCGAGGACATCAGCCACGCCGCCGACGCCGTGCTGGGCCTGCCCGCCGCACTCGCCGAGCCGGTCGACGTCGAGCTGCGCGGGGAGGTCCTGCTCACCCGCGAGCAGTTCGAGCACGCCAACGAGGTGCGCACCGCCCACGGCGCCGTCCCCTTCGCCAACCCGCGCAACGGCGCCGCCGGCACCCTGCGCGCCAAGGACCGCCCGTACCGCATCGAGCTGACCTTCTTCGGCTACGGCGCGGTCGGCCTCGACGAGGGCCTCACCCACAGCGCCCTGCTGGAGCGCCTGGCCGCCCTCGGGGCCAACACCGCCGCCACCACCGCCGCCCGCCCGGCGCGCTGCGCGACGCTGGAGGAGGCCCGGCAGCAGATCGACGAGATCGCCGCGCTCCGCGCCGAACTGCCGTTCGGCATCGACGGCGTCGTGGTCAAGGCCGACGCCGCGGCGGACCGGCAGGAGGCGGGGTCCGGCTCCCGCGCGCCGCGCTGGGCCGTGGCCCGCAAGCTCGCCGCCGAGCACAAGGTCACCCGTCTGCTCGACGTCGAGTGGAACGTCGGGCGCACCGGCATCATCGCCCCGCGCGCCGTCCTGGAGCCGGTCGTCATCGACGGCGTGACCGTCACCTACGCCACCCTCCACAACCCGGCCGACATCACCCGCCGCGGGCTGATGCTCGGCGACCGGGTGTTCGTCTACCGCGCCGGCGACGTCATCCCGCGCGTCGAGGCGCCGCTGGTCGAGGAGCGCACCGGCGAGGAGCGGCCGATCGTCTTCCCCGAGGTCTGTCCGCGCTGCGGGGACGCCATCGACACCGGCGAGCAGCGCTGGCGCTGCGCCCGGGGGCGCAACTGCCAGGCCGTCGCCTCGGTGATCTACGCGGCCGGCCGCGACCAGCTCGACATCGAGGGCCTGGGCGGCACCCGCGCCGTCCAGCTCGTCGAGTCCGGCCTGGTCGCCGACGTCGCCGACCTGTTCTCGCTCACCCGCGAGCAGCTGCTCGGCCTGGAGCGGATGGGCGACACCAGCACCGACAACCTGCTCGCCGCGATCGAGACCGCCCGCACGCAGCCGCTCAACCGGGTGTTCTGCGCGCTCGGCGTGCGCGGCACCGGGCGCACCATGTCCCGCCGGATCGCCGCCCACTTCGGTTCGATGGCCGCGATCCGCGCCGCGGACGCCGAGACGCTGGCGCTGGTGGACGGCATCGGCCCGGAGAAGGCCCGGGTCGTCGTCGCCGAACTCGCCGAGCTCGCACCGCTGCTGGACCGCCTCGCGGCCCGGGGCGTGGGCACCGCCGTCAGTGCGCCGCAGGCTCCGGCCGTGCCGGGCCCGGCCGGCGGGGGCCCGGCGCAGGAGGGCGCGGCTGAGGAGGGCGCGGCGCAGGCCGGGCCGCTCGCGGGCGAGGCCGTCGTCGTGACCGGCAGCATGACCGGCGTGCTCGCCGCGCTGTCCCGCAACGAGATGAACGAGCTGATCGAGCGCGCCGGGGGCAAGGCGTCCTCGTCGGTCTCCAAGCGCACCACCCTGCTGGTCGCGGGCGAGAAGGCCGGCTCCAAGCGGGCCAAGGCCGAGGAGCTCGGCATCCGCATCGTCACCCCCGACGACTTCGCCGTCCTCGTCGCCGACCACCTGCCCGAGGGCTGACGGGACGGGCTGACGGAACGGGCTGACGGGCGGGCGGCATCCGCGCCCGCATCCGCGCCCGTATCCGCCGGCGGAACCGCGGGGAGCCGATCACCGTCTCCCAGGCGGTGGTTCGTAGCCACGGCAAACGGTTTCCACGGGGGGTGGACATGGCGGACGGCGGTGTCGTCCGGGCGGTGCTCGGTGTCGTCGGGTCGGCCGCGGGAGTGGCGGCCCTGGCCGCGGTGGTGCTCCGGGTCAGGCTGCGGGCGCGGATCCTGGCGCAGGGGCTGACGGCCCAGGCCCGGTGCCTGGAGACCTTTGTGACGACGGAGACGTGGGGAACGGGCTCCGAGCGGCACACGTCCACCGAACGGCACGTGATCATGGGGTTCCGCACCGCGGACGGCCGGGACGTCCGGTTCCGGGACCGCCCCGGCGCCCTGCGCGTGGTGGGCGACCGGGTGCCGGTGCGGTACCTGCCCGAGCGGCCGCAGCGCGTGGTGACCACCGACCGGCACCCGTCCGGGGTCACCGCTCCCCTGGTCGCGGGGGCCGTCGCCGGCCTGGTGGTCGTCGCCGTCGGGGTGCTCTGCGCCGTCGCCGGTCTCCGGGCCGTGCACGGTGAGGCGGACGCTCCGGCGCCGCTGACCTCTCCGGGCCCGCAGTTCCCCGGTCATCAGGTCCCCGGTCATCAGGCCCCGGAGCCGGGCTGGGTGCCCAGCGGTTATCCCACCCACGTCGTCTGCACCGCGGGGTCCGCCCACCCCCTGTGCCCCGGCACGTTCTCCGGCCCGACGTCCTTCCACTGAACCTCCGGGGCGGACGGGGCGCGCCCCGCCCGTGGGCCGTACCGGGTCAGGAGGTGGTGAAGGTGACCTGGTCGACGGTCCAGAAGGCGCTGTTGGTGCCGGTGTAGCGGAACTGGAAGCGGGCGGTGGTGGCGCCGGCCGGGACGGTGACGGAAAGGTGCTCGACGGTGTTGAGGTCGCTGCGGTAGGACTTCACCAGCTGCGGGGCGCCGTTGTCGAAGACCACGTACACGTCGCCGGTCTGCGGGCCGTCGACCTTGTAGTCCGTCGCGAAGGAGAGCGTGCCGCGGCCGGGGCCGGCCACCGGGTAGGCGGGGCTGACCAGGGTGGAGTCGAACTGGCCGGCGCCGTGCGCCTTGTCGTCCCACTCGTCGGAGTCGGCGACGGCGAAGACGTTGCGGGCGCGCACGTTGGTCTCGCGGGACTGGCCGAGCTGGGCGGCGGTCCAGAACTCGTCGGTGGCGAAGGCCCAGCCTCGCCACTCGGTGACGCCACCGCTGGGCATCCGGGAGTTGTCGATGTTCCAGCCGGCCGGCGGGGTGTGGGTCCAGCCCTTCACGGTGGCCGGGATGCCGCTCTCGTCGACGCGGGTCTGCAGGCTGGGGCGCAGCGCGTCGAAGGCGTCGGGGGTGATCTCGTCGATGGGCTTGCCGTCGAGCTGCCAGGCGGGGTCGATGGCGGCGCCCTCGTGCTTGAGGACGGCGGGGGCGATGTCGACCGGCTTGACGTCGTAGCGGCGCGAGCCGGGGGTGTGGCCGGTGCCGTCGGCGATCAGGAAGGTCTGGCGCTCGTTGGCGCTGTTGCCGCCGTGGCCGCCGGCGTCGGTGTGGCCGTGGTCGGTGGTGACGAGGATCAGCCAGTCCTCGTCGCCTTACGTGGGGCGGGACTTGACGGCCTGGACGACCTGGCCGACGAGGGCGTCGACGGAGTGGATGGCGGCCAGGTAGTCGGCGCTGGCGCCGCCGTGGGCGTGGCCGGCCTCGTCGACCTCGTCGAAGTGCAGGAAGGTGGTGTCCGGGTTGCCGTGGGCGAGGTAGTCGGCGGCGTCGGAGGCGGTCTTGGGGTCGTTCTCGCTCTCCGGGATGCGCAGGTCGGCGCGGCCGTTGAAGACGTTGGCGGTGATGGGGTTCCAGGAGCCTATGACCAGGGTGGAGGCGGCGGGGTCGGCGTTCTCCAGGCGGGTGGCGAAGTCGGGGTAGAGGTCGAATCGGGCGCCGGTGAAGGTGTTGTCCTTGACCTGGTGCTTGTCGGGCCAGGCGCCGGTGGCGATGGTCGACCAGCCGGGGCCGGACAGGGTGGGCGCCAGCGGGTTGGCGTAGAGGTTGCTGGTGGCGGTCGTGCCGGCGGCCATCAGGGCCTTGAGGTTGGGCGCGTCGGCGGTGAGCAGCTTGTCGTAGCGGGTGCCGTCGATGCCGATGACCAGGGTCTTGGCCTGCTGGGTGCCGTTCGGCAGGCCCTGGTACGAGCCGTCCGCGGCGGCCGGGGCAGCGGAGGTGGTGGCGGCCGAGGCGGCGGCGGACAGCGGGATCAGCGCGGCGACGGTGGCGGCGGCGGTCGCGATGGCGGCAGCGGTGCGGGTGGAGCGGGAGGTGCGCATCGGGGACTCCCAACTGGGCGGCGGGTCGGTGCAGTTGCACCGGCACCGAGGATGGGGCGGCCGGGCGAGGCGGGGCCCTCTCCGAATCCACGGTTGTATGAACAACCGCCGAAATTCAGTCCAGACCGGTTATCGTTCCGTGACCTTTCGCCCGGGCGCGGCCGGTCCACGGGCCGCTCGGTAGGCTTGCGCGGTGAACCACCCCACCCCCCGGGCCGGTGCCGAACCCGCCCGCGCCGGCGTGCCCGAGCACGGCCGGGTGCCCAAGTACTACCTGGTCAAGGCCCGGCTCGAAGAGCTCATCGCCGACCTGGGCCCGGGTGGCCGGCTGCCCACCGAGGCCGATCTGGCGCAGCGTCACGGCGTCGCCCGCGCCACGGTCCGTCAGGCCCTGCGCGAACTGCTGCTGGAGGGCCGGCTGCGCCGCCAGGGCCGCGGCACGGTCGTCGCCGGGCCGAAGATCGAGCAGCCGCTGGCCCTCACCAGCTACACCGAGGGCGTCACCCGCCAGGGCCTGCGCCCCGGCCGCACCCTCGTCGCCCTGGACCGCCTGCCCGCCGACCCGGCGCTGGCCGAACGCCTGGACGTCGCCGAGGGCGAGCCGCTGTGGCACCTGGAGCGCGTGCTGCGCGCCGACGAGGAGCGCGTCGGGCTGGAGTCCACCTACGTGCCCGTCGCCCGGGTCCCGGACCTGGACCGGGACTTCGACCCCGAGAGCTCCTTCTACGGCTACCTGCGCGACCACGGCGTCCACCTCGGCGCCGCGGACGAGCGCATCGAGACCGTCCTCGCCACCCCGCGCGAGGCACTGCTCATCGGCACCCCGCCCGCGCTGCCGATGCTCCTGCTCCACCGTCGCAGCCTCGACGCCGCCGGCCGCCCGCTGGAGCAGGTGCGCGCCCTCTACCGCGGCGACCGCTTCAGCTTCACCCTCGCCCTCGGCGCCCCGCCCGCCTGACGGGGCCACCCGCCCGAGGGACCGTCCGGGCAGGGCGGACACGGATGGAGTCGACGAGAGGGTCGCCCCGGACCTGCCGGCCCCACCTGTGGGCGGTCGAGGAGGACGTCGTCTGCGCCCTGCCGGCCGGCTGAGGGCCCCGGGCCGGGGCCGCCGGCTGTCGGAGGCGGCGCGTACGTTGTCCTCGTCCCCGCCCGCCGCAGCACTCACCGCACTCCCCGGAGACCGTGATGACCTCCGCCGCCGAGCACGGCGTCGCCCTGACCGAGCGTGCCATCGCCGCCGTCCTGGCCGATCCGCAGCGCCCCGTCCTCGATCACGACCGCTTCGCCGGCCCGTGGGTGGACGGGCAGCCGCGGCCGGTGCCGCCCGGGGTGCTGGCGGGGGCGGTGTTCCCGAGCGGGCGGCCGCTGCCGCCGAGCCTGCGGCGGTGGCTGGCGTTCGACTCCGGGCTGCTGCGGCGCTTCGGCTGGTTCGCCGAGGACGGTGGGAGCGGGGAGGGCGAGCGCAACGGGAACGGCGGGGGCAGCGGGGACGGCCTGGTGTTCACGCCGCGTCCGCTCGGCGAGATCGCGGCCGCGGAGTTCGGCGAGGGCTGGGGCCTGCCGTTCGGGGCGCTGTCGGAGCGCTTCGACGAGTGCTTCCTGTTGCCCGGCGGCTCGGACTCGCGCCGGGTGCTGGCCACCGGGGCGGCCGACGAGCACGGCGAGTACCCGGTGTTCGCGCTGGACGTCGACGACCTGCCCTGCATCGAGCTGATGTACCCGGGCCTGGACGTGTACCTCGCCGACACCGCCGGCCTGCCGGTGCGCCGCGGCCGGGGCTACTCCGCGCTCGCCGCCGACCCGGTGTACCTGCGCCGGATGCACGCCCACGCCCGCAACCACCTCGGCGGGCAGATGCACGAGTACTGCCTGGACTGGCCGGCCTGACGGTCCGGGAGCCGCCGGGGCCGGCCGGTGCGCGACCGGCCGGCCCCGGGCGTTCCGGGCGCGGCGCTCAGGTGCCCGTCGGCCGCCGCGCCGCCGCCGGCAGGGTGCGCAGCCGGCTGACCGGCGAGAGCACCAGGGCGACGACGACGGCCGCGGAGCCGACCGCGGCCACCGTCAGGGCGCCCCGGGCGCCGAGCCGGCCGGTGAGCAGGCCGGCCGACAGCCCGCCGAGAGCGCCGCCGCCGTACAGCAGGGTGCGGAAGGCCGCGGTCATCCGGCCCATCATCGACTGCGGGGTGACGGCCTGGCGGAGGCTGACGATGACGACCCCGGCCACGCCGAGGCCCAGGTAGGTGGTGAAGAAGGACAGCACGAACATCGCGAGCATCACCGGCCGGGGCCCGGCGGCGGCGGGGATCAGGCCCGGGCCGAGCAGCAGCGCGGTCTGGGCGGTCAGGTAGACCCGGCCGAGCGGGAAGCGCGCGATGACCCGCCGGGAGACCAGGGCGCCGATCAGTCCGCCGACGGAGGCCGTCGCGAGGACGGTGCCGAGGGCGGTCGAGCCGAGGTGCAGGTCGTGGGTGCCGTAGAGCAGGAACATCGTCCACACCGTGACCATCGAGAAGTTGCAGCAGAAGCCGACCAGGGCCAACGCCCGCAGCACCCGGTCCCGCAGGACCCAGTCGAGGCCCTCGCGCAGTTCGCGCCACAGGTGCCGTCGGGCGGCCGCTGCGGGGCGCGGTTCGGGGGTGCGGATCAGCAGCAGGGACAGGACGGACACCGCGTACGAGCAGGCGTCGACGACCAGGGCCGCCGGGGCGCCGAGGGCCGACACCAGGACGCCGGCCAGCCCGGGCCCGGCCACGTCGGCGGCCGAGGAGGCGGCGCTCATCTTCGCGCCCGCCTCGACGTAGTGCTCGGGGCTCCTGACCAGCACCGGCACGTACGACATCCAGCTGACGTCGAACACCACCGAGGCGGTGCCGACCGCGCAGGCGATCGCCATCAGCACGGGCAGGGTGAGCGCGTGCCACCAGTAGAGCAGCGGGACGAGGGTGAGCAGGAGCAGCCGCACCAGGTTGGCGCCGAGCATGACCGGCCGGCGCCGGGCCCGGTCGGTCCAGACGCCGATCAGCAGGGCGAGCCCGAGGTAGGGGACGAGCTGCAGGAAGCGCAGCAGGCCGACCTGTTCGTCGCTCGCGCCGAAGGCGCCGATGGCGGTCAGCGGGAGTGCGAGGTTGGTGACCCTGGGTGCCGAGCAGTGAGACGGTCTCGCCCAGCCAGAACCGCAGGAAGTCGGCGTTGTGCCACAGTCCGGGCAGCTCTTCCGCGACGGAGCCGGCGACGGAGCCGGCCGCCTTGACGGAGCCCCCGGCCTCACCGGTGACCGCATCCTCGCCGCTGTCCGCGCGGGCGTCCGCCGCGGCGGCGGAGGTCTCGGTCACCGGGTGCTCCCGGCGAGTTCGGCGACGGCCGCGGCCACCGCGTCGACCTCGTCCTCGGTGTTGTAGTAGTGCGGCGACAGCCGCAGGCACCACTCCACCTCCTTGTCGGCGAAGTCGTACTGGGCGAACTCCCGGTAGCTGAGGGCGGAGTTGATGCCGCAGGCGTCCAGGGCGGCCTTGAACGGATCGGCCTGCCGGCCCTCGACGGCGAAGGTGACCAGCGCGGCCGGGGCGGGCCCCCGGTCGAGGGTCCGTACGCCGGGCAGGGCGGCCAGGTGCCCGCGCAGCCGCGCGGCCAGGGCGGGGGTGCGCCGGGCGACGGCCTGCGGCCCGACCCGCAGGGCGTAGCGGACGGCGGCGGCGCAGCCGAGCACGGTGGCGTACGGGAACTCCCATTCCTCGAAGCGGGCGGCGGTGTCGACCGGCCGGTAGTGGCCGGGGGCGACCCAGCGGGCGCCGTGCATGTCGATGTGGAGCGGTTCGTGGCCGGCCGTGAGGACGCGGTCGGAGACGTAGAGGAAGCCGGAGCCGCGCGGGCCGCGCAGGAACTTGCGGCAGGTGGCGGTGAGC
This sequence comes from Kitasatospora sp. NPDC085464, assembly GCF_044541955.1. Classification (NCBI taxonomy): domain Bacteria; kingdom Bacillati; phylum Actinomycetota; class Actinomycetes; order Kitasatosporales; family Streptomycetaceae; genus Kitasatospora; species Kitasatospora sp. NPDC085464. The sequence goes on along the minus strand of NZ_JBITTM010000042.1, from coordinate 46,101 downwards.
AGGTCGCAGCCGATCTCCTGGACGTCGACGGGGAGTTGGCCGACGGACTGGCAGGCGTCGACGAGGTAGAGGAGGTCGAGTTCGCGGCAGTGGCGGCCGATCTCGGCGACCGGCTGGACGAGTCCGGAGTTGGTGGGCACGTGGGTGGCGGCGACCAGGCGGGGTCGGTGGGTGCGCATCAGCGCGGCCATGGCGTCGACGTCGACGCCGCTGCCGTCGGCGTGGTCGGGGGCGTGCACGATCTTCACGCCGTGGCGCTTGCGCAGGGAGAGGAAGGCGATCTGGTTGGAGACGAAGTCGTTGCGGGTGGTGAGGACGGTGTCGCCGGGGCGGAAGTCGATCGAGGACAGGGCCTTGCTGTAGGCGTGGGTCGCGCTGGCGGCGAAGGCGATGTTGGCGGGGCGGGTGTTCAGGAGTTCGGCGAGCGAGGCGTGGAAGTCGGCGGTCTCGGCGGCGCGGGCGGCGGCGGCCTCGTAGCCGCCGAGGGCCGCTTCCAGGTGCAGGTGGTCGAGCATCGCCTGCAGGACCGGACGGGCCGTCAGTCCGCAGCCGGCGTTGTTGAAGTGGATCACGGTCTCGCAGCCGGGGGTGTCGGCCCGCAGGGCGGCGATGTCGAGGAGGGGGTCCGCACTGCCGGGGAGCGGTTCCGGACTTCCGGGGAGCGGTTCCGGACTTCCGACGAAAGCGCTATTGTCATCCTTCATGTCTGACGGTAGCAGTATCGAGACGCTGGTGGCGATCCTCCGGAGCGAGGTCGCCCGCCTGTCCCCCGGCGACCGCCTGCCCAGCAGCCGGGACCTGATCGCCCGTCACGGCGTCGGCCCGGTCACGGTCTCCCGCGCCATCGCCCTGCTGGCCGCCGAGGGCGCGGTGGTCACCCGCCCCGGCAGCGGCACCTACGTCGCCGCGCGCCGGCCCCGCCCGGCCGGCGGCGAGCCGGACACCTCCTGGCAGGAGGTGGCCCTGGCGGGCCGTCACGTCCCGCCGGCCGCGCCCGACGAGCAGCCGGAGCGCCTGCCGCCCGGCACCGTCGCGCTGTCCGGCGGGTACCTGCACGAGAGCCTGCAGCCCACCCGGCTGCTCGGCGGCGCCCTGGCCCGGGCGGCCCGCCGACCGGACGCCTGGCACCGCGCCCCGGCGGCGGGCCTGTCGACGCTGCGCACGCTCTTCGCCCGGCAGGTGGGCGGCGACGTCGGCCCCGAGGACGTCCTGGTCACCGGCGGCGGGCAGGGGGCGCTGTCCATGCTGTTCCGCGCCGTCGCCGCACCGGGCGACCCGGTGCTGGTCGAGTCGCCGACCTACCCCGGCGCGCTGGCCGCGGCGCGCTCCGCGGGGCTGCGCCCGGTGCCCGTGCCGATGGACGACCGGGGGCTGCGCCCGGACCTGCTCGCCGACGCCTTCGCGATGACCGGCGCCCGCCTGCTCTACTGCCAGCCCACCTTCCACAACCCCACCGGCACCGTCCTCGCCCCCGAGCGGCGCCGGCAGGTCGTGGACGTGGCGCGCGCCGCCGGGGCCTTCCTGGTCGAGGACGACTTCGCCCGGCTGCTCGGCCACGGCGGGCTCGTGCCGCGCCCGCTGGTCGCCGACGACGGCGACGGCACCGTCGTCCACCTCGGCTCGCTGACCAAGCCCGCCTCGCCCAGCCTGCGGATCGGCGCCGTCATCGCCCGGGGGCCGGTCATGCGGCGGCTGCTCGGGATGCGGCGCGTCGACGACTTCTTCATCGCCCGCCCGCTGCAGGAGGCGGCCGTCGAGCTGCTCAGCACCCCCGCGTGGGAGCGCCACCTGCGCACCCTGTCGGGCGCGCTGCAGCAGCGCTGCGCCGTGCTGGCCGACGCGCTGGCCCGCGAGCTGCCCGACTGGACGCTCCACCGGGTCCCGGAGGGCGGCCTGCACCTGTGGCTGCGGCTGCCCGCCCACCTCTCGGAGGCGGACGTCACGAGCACGGCCCCGGCCCACGGGGTGTCCGTCAACCCCGGCCGGCCGCACTTCCCGGCCGAGCCGCCCGCGGCCCACCTGCGCCTCGGCTTCGCCGCCGCGGCCGAGCCCGCCGAACTCGCCGAGGCCGCCGCCCGCCTGGCCGCCGCCACCCGCGCGAACTGACCCGCGCCCGGCCGGTCCGCACCCGGCCGCCCGCACCGGCCCACCCGCACCCGGCTGACCCGCCGTCCGGGCCGGGGGCGGGCGGACCGGGGGCGGGCGGACCGGGGCAGCCGGGCCGGGGCGGGGTCACCGTCCGTACACCCCGGCGCTCCTGACCGGCCGCCCCGTCGCGCTGCGTGCCCGCCGGCCCGCCGAGCTGCACGGGCCCGGCCGCGGCGGGAAGGTGGGAGACGGACGGCGCCCGCAGTCCGGCGGCGCGCCGCCGACGCGACCCCGGGACGCAGACATGGACCCGAGCCTCACCCCGGCCGACCTGGCCGCCGCAGCCGACCCGCACACCTTCGGCACCTACCTCGCGGGCATCGCCCCCGCCCCCGGCCACATGGGCACCGACCACCACCCCGGCCGTTCCTCCTCCGTCCGCACCGCGGAGTACGAGGGCCACCGGATCAGGGTCGTCACCACCTACGACATCACCGTGGACGACCGCCCGCTGCCCGCCGGGCTCGACGTGGACGACGACGGCGTGCTGTCCTGCCACGGCCTGCCCGCCTACCAGTTCTACTCCGCGGTGGACACCGTGAAGGCGCTGATCCGCCACTTCCCGGGCCGCTTCCGGGAGGGCCGCTGAGATGCCCGTCGTCCGGAAGAACATCCTCGCCGACGCGACCGCGCGCGACGACTACCTCGCGGGCGTCCTCGCGCTCAAGCAGGAGCGGACGGCCTTCACCACCGACCGACTCGGCGTCCCCGGGCCCTCCGCACCGGTGTTCACCTACGACCAGTTCGTGATCTGGCACTGCTGGACGATGATGACCCCCATCCCGCCGGGCGGCAGCCCCCGCAAGCGCAACGCCGCCCACCGCGGACCGGTCTTCCTGCCGTGGCACCGCGTGATGCTCGGCCTGCTGGAGACCAGGATCCAGCAGATCCTGGGCAAGCCCGACTTCGCCCTCCCCTACTGGGACTGGTCCGCCGACGGCGACCTCGGCTCGCCCAAGGACGCCACCGTCTTCACCGCGGCCTACCTCGGCGGCGACGGCGACCCGGTCTCCACCGGCGCGTTCGCCCACCGCCCGGACGATCCGGCCGCCTTCGCCGTCCGCATCGAGAGCGACCTCGACGGGATGCCCGTCCAGAGCGACCCGCCGCGCGGCCTGCGCCGCTCCTTCGCCACCGACTGGCCCACCCTGCCGACCGGCGACGAGGTCAAGAGCACGCTCGCCTACCAGCCCGCGGCGCCCGCCGCCCACCCGACCGACCGCTACGACACCCCCGGCTTCGACTCCTCCTCCCGGGGCTTCCGCAACCTGCTCGAAGGCTGGATCCCGCGCGATCCCGTCCGCCCGGTCCACATGCACAACCAGGTCCACGTCTGGATCGGCGGCGACATGGCGCCCGGCACCTCGCCCAACGACCCGGTGTTCTTCCTGCACCACTGCAACGTCGACCGGATCTGGGAGGGCTGGATGAACCGCTACGGCCGGTTCTACGCGCCCGACATGACCTTCCCCGCGGCCACCTACCGGGGCGAGCGGATCGGCGACCCGATCGTCTCCCCGCTCGGCCCCTCCGCGACGCCCGGGTCCGTGCTCGACATCTCCTCGGTCTACAGCTACGACGCGCTGCCGTGAGAAGGCCCCCGCACAACGAGCAGGGGCGGAAGTCGAAAACGACTTCCGCCCCTGCTCCTCGGAGCGCCGGGCCCGAATCGAACGAACCCCTCCCGCTGAAAGCGGGCGTGCTACCGCTGCACCACCGACGCATGTCCCGGCAGGACCCCGACCGCTTTCGCGATCTCGTCCTGCTGACGAGGAAGAAGTTACCAGCTCATGATCGGAAAAGGAAAACCGGCGGCCGGACCCCCTCCCGGCCGCCCTCCCCCGCCCACCCCGCACTCGTCGCACCGTCACCGTCCCCTTACGCTCGGGCCAGCCGCCACGAGGCCCGGTGCCCTCGGGCCGGGGGCCTCGCGGACGGGCCGCAGGACGGGCGCGCAGGAGGGAGCGGGAGCGTGGGCGCGGGGACGGCGGGCACGGGGACGGCGGGCGTGTTCCGGGGCGAGGAGGTGCCCGCGAAGGAGCGGTTCGACTGCTGGCGGGAGCTGATCGGGCGGACCCGGGACAGCGAGATGACCAGTGCGCACGCCGCCGACTTCCAGGCGGAGATGCGGCGCCTGGAGCTGGGCCAGGTGACCCTGCTGAGGTCCTCGTTCCCGCCCGCGCGGTTCCGGCGCACCGCCGCCAGGGTGCGGCGGTCCGACCCGGAGGTCTACCACCTGACCCTGGTGCTCGACGGCGGTCTGTCGCTGGCCCGCGACGACCGCGGCCCGACGGCCGTGTTCGGCCCCGGCGAGCTGTACGCGCTCGACAGCTCGCAGCCGTACGACGTCCGGGGCCTGGGTGCGCGCACCGGCGGCCGGGGGCCCCGCCGGGTCGAGGCGCTGGGCGTCGACTTCCCCGTCTCCGCGCTGCCGGTGCCGCCCGACCGCGCGCGCGAACTGATGGGGCGCGGCTTCTCCCGGCGCGAGGGAACCCCGGCCCTGCTCGCCGACTTCCTCGTCGGCCTGGACCGGCAGGCCACCCTCCTGGGACCGGCCGAGGCGCCCCGGCTGGGGACCGTCGTGGTCGACCTGGTGTCCGCCTGGCTGGCGCGGGAGCTGGACGCCGAGGCGGCGGTGCCCGACGACGCCCGCCGGCGCGCCATCGTCGAGCACGTGCGCGCCTTCATCCGGCGCAACCTCCACGACCCCGGGCTGACGCCGTCCGTGATCGCCGCCGCGCACCACATCTCCGTCAGCTACCTCCACCGCGTCTTCACCCAGCACACGCAGGGCGAGACGGTCGCCGCGTGGATCCGCGGCCGGCGGCTGGAGAAGGCCCACCGCGACCTCGCGGACCCGGCGCTGCGTGCCCTGCCGGTGCACGCCGTCGCCGCCCGCTGCGGCATCACCCGCCCCTCCGACCTCAGCCGGGCCTTCCGCGCCGCGTACGGGCTCTCCCCCAGCGAGCACCGCCACCGCGCGCTGTCCGGGCGCGCGGGCGGGTAGCGAAGCCGGGAAGCCACGGGGCCGGGAAACCGCCGGGCGGACGGGTGGCCGGCGAGTCGACACAGTGCCGTCGACGCAGTGCCAAGGAACTGTCGACGCAGCGCCAACGCGGCCGCGCCGCGCCCTGGCATCCTCCACGGGTGGACACCGGCGGCGTGCCGCCGCCGGCCGCCCCGCGCGGGACCGCGACGGACCGTGGGGCCCGGCACGCCACGGGGGAGCGTGCCGGGCCCCCGGCCGTGGAGCGGCGCCGGGTCAGACGTAACTGACCCAGCCCCGCAGGGCGGTGGTGTTCGGCGGGCAGTACACCCGCACGTTCTGGAAGGTCGTGTACGGGCCGGCCGTCCGCGTGGTGTTGTTCGAACAGCTCACGTTCACCCACCACTTGGTGGTGCCGGTGGCCGAGCAGGAGATGGTGAAGTACTGCTGGGTGCCGTCGCTGCCGAACGTGCCGGTGCTGCAGTTGACGCTCAGCACGGCGGTCCGCGCGGCGCTCTGCGCCCGGGCGGCCGGGGCCGCGACGCCCAGGGCCGCGGCGGCGGCCGCCGTCACGAGGAAGCCGACGATCCTGCTCCTGGTCCGGGTGCTCACGGTGGGTCCGCCCTCGGGGTCGAAGTGGCCGGGGTGACGTGCCGTCGCGCCGGGCCGCCGACCGTGTCCGTCGGCGCTGCGGCGACTCTAGGGATCCGCCCGCCCCGCGCGCACATGACGGCGGGAAACCCACCGCACCGCCCGGGGGCAGCGCTCTTTCCCCCGCTCCCCCGCAGTCCTGGGGCGCGGCGGTGCCCCCGGGACGGACGGGGCACGCCGGCGGGCCCGGGAACGGCCGGAAACGGCCCCCGCCCGCGGCCCCTCCCGCGCCCGGTGGGGGCGGCCGGTCAGCCGGCCCCGGCCGGGGGCCTGGTGGCGGGGGGCTGCGCTGCGGCGTCCTCGCGGGCCCAGGCGCCGATGCCCAGGCGGCCGGTGGTGCCCAGGTCGAGTTCCGGGGTGACCGTCACCGGGGCCGCGTCCGCGGTGGCGCGGACCCGGGCGTAGGGGGCGTTCACCGGGGCGCCGTCCCCGGTGGTGTTGCGCCACACCAGGGTGGCGCGGGCGCCTTCGCCGGGGCGCAGCGCGATCTTCTGCGGCGGGGTGTCGGCGCCGGTGCCGGTGGCGATCCCGGCGCCGCCGGAGAGCAGCCGCACCCCGTCGACGGGCCGGTGCTCGGCGTCGAGCAGCTGCAGTGCGGGGTAGCCGTCGAGGTTCACGGTGGCGGTGCCGCAGTTGCGCAGGTGCAGGCCGACCGCGCGCAGGCCCATCGCGGCGTCTCCGTCGTCGGCGTACAGCCGCAGGCCGGAGGGCGGGCAGGGGCCGCCGGGCTGCGGGGCCTCGGCGCTGGGCACGCTGCGGACCTTGACGATCTCCACCTGCGGTGTGGTGCCGGGCCGGGGTGGGGTGGGGCCGGGGAGGTCGAGCTGCCCGGCGGCGGTGGCTCCGGGGGCGAGCGCCGTGACGGTCCGGGTCACGTTCTCCGGCGCGCCGCCGACGGCCCCCGGGGAGCGGCTGAACACCACGGTGACGTCGTACGGTTCGGCGTTCGGGTTGGTCACCTCGTACTGCGCGCAGGCCGCGCCGACGGCGGTGATCCGCACCCCGTCCCGGGCGGGCCGGGAGGGCGCCGGGGTGCCGCCGGCGGGCGTCGGCCGGGGTGTTGCGCACGGCGCGGCGCCGCCGGATGCCGTCGGTGCGCCGGCTCCGGCCGCCGCGGCTGCGGCCGGGTGGGAGCCGGCCGGTTGGGAGCCGCAGCCGGTGAGCAGGGCGGCGACCGCGGCGAGGGTGAGGGCCGCGGCGGGCCGACGGGCCGTCAGTGCGGCGGCGGGCTTCTCGGACTGGCGCATCGGCCGAGTCGATCACGCTTCGCACCCGCACGGCTGTGAGCCGGGCCACTCGCCGTGCAACAGGTCTGCAATGGCCGCCGCCGGCTCCCCGTGGGCGTTCCGGGGAGCCGGCCTCGGCGTTGTGCTCCGGCAGGGCCGGGGGACGCGTCAGAGCCGCTCGGCGTCGAGGACCGCCCGGGCGAAGTCGGCGGGCGCCTCCTGGGGCAGGTTGTGGCCGACGTCGGCGAGCGTGCGGTGGAGGTAGGGGCCGGTGAAGTACTGCCGGTAGCCGGAGCCGTCGCCGGGGGCGGTGAAGGGGTCGCGCCCGGCGTCGAGGGTGACGGTGGGAACGGCGATGCGCGGCCGCGCGGCGAGCCGCTGCTCCAGCCGGTCGTAGCGGCGCTCGCCGTCGGCCAGACCCAGGCGCCAGCGGTAGTTGTGGATGACGATCGCCGCGTAGTCGGGGTTGTCGAAGGCGGCGGCGGTGCGCTCGAAGACGGCGTCGTCGAAGGCCCAGGTCGGGGAGACGGTCTCCCACACCAGGCGGCACAGGGCGCGCCGCTTGTCCCGGTCCTCCATGGCCAGGCGCCCGCGCTCGGTGGCGAAGTAGAACTGGTACCACCAGGTGTGCTCGGCGGCGGCCGCCAGCGGCTCCTTCTGCATCTCGACGTCGGTGACGAGGTACCCGCTGACCGACACCAGCGCCCTGACCCGCTCGGGCCACAGCGCGGCGACGATGTCGGCGGTGCGCGAGCCCCAGTCGAAGCCGGCCAGCACCGCCCGTCCGATCCCCAGCGCGTCCATCAGGGCGACGACGTCCGCCGCGACCGCCGCCTGCTGCGCGTTGCGCGGTGTACGGGCGGACAGGAAGCGCGTCGGGCCGTGCCCGCGCAGGTAGGGGACGATGACGCGGTAGCCCTGCGCGGCGAGCAGCGGGGCGACGTCGACGTAGCTGTGGATGTCGTACGGCCAGCCGTGCAGGCAGATGACCACCGGGCCGTCGGCCGGGCCGTCCTCGGCGTAGCCGATGTCCAGCACTCCGGCGCGGACCTGCGCCAGCCGGGCGAAGCCGGTCCGCCCGGCGGCACCGGCCGGCCCGGCCTGCGGCGCGGGGGCGGCGGGAGCGGGAGCAGGGCCGGTGGGGGCGACGGGAGCGGCCTCCGCGGACGCCGGAAGGGCGGCCAGGGACAGCGCGCCCGCGCCCGCCCCGAGCCCGACGGCCCTGGTGAAGGTGCGCCTGTCGATCATGCTCGTTCCTCCGTGGTGCAGCTCGCGTGGGCCGGCCGCGCGGACCGGCGGCCGGCACCACCCACTGTGGCCCCGACCGGCGATCACGCACATCGGTCACTTGACGCCCGGTCACCGCACGGGTGACGGACGGATGACTGCACCGCCCCGGGGCGCGCCGAGGATCGCGGGAGGGCGCGCGGGCCGCCCCGCGCGCCGGTGCGACGGCTATGACCGGTAGCGGTAGCGGATCCGGCCGCGGGTGAGGTCGTAGGGGCTGAGCTCCACCAGGACCCGGTCGTGCGGGAGGATCTTGATGTGGTTCTTGCGGACCTTGCCGCTGATGTGGGCGAGCACGACGTGCCCGTTGGGGAGTTCCACCTTGAAGTTGGCATTGCGCAGGCACTCGATGACGGTGCCTTCGACTTCGATGCCGTTCGTTGTCTTGGTCATGTCTCTCACCTCTCCGTTCGATGGTGGGGCGTCAGTGGCGGACGAGTTCGAGGGTGGCACCCGCGCGGCGGGCGCCGATGCCCTCGACCAGGGCGGTGGCGGCCGTGTTGGACTCCGCCACGTCGGCCCAGGCCGCGGTGGTGCCGCCGCGGTGCATCGATTCCAGTGCGTGGGCCAGCAGGGCCCGGGCGATGCCGAGGCGCTGGTGGTCGGCGCGCACGGCGAGCAGTCCGATCCGCGGGCGGCGCACCGGGGCCACCCGCAGCAGCCCGACGTAGTGGTCGCCCCGGCGGGCCACCGCGTAGCGGGCGGGGTCGAGCACGGTGGTGCCCGCCGGGCAGGGCAGCACCTGGGCCGGCATCGCCGGCCAGCCGATGCCGGCCTCGACCTCCGCGTGGATGACGCGGTCCAGGGCGCGCAGCGGGCCCTCCTCGGCCTCGCCGGCGGGCACGATCGTCACGCCCGCCGGGGGCCGTACCGGGCCGAGGCCGGTGGCCTGCGGGTCGGTGGGCAGGAGGTAGCCCCACTCGCGGCGTACGGTCGTGAAGCCGGCCCGCTGCCAGGCGGCCGTGGTGTCGTGGTCGGTCTCGTCGGTGACGGTGTGCAGCGGTTCCGGCAGGTCGGCGGCCATCGCGGCGACGAGGCGGTCGAAGACCGCGCCGTGCCAGGCGTCGGCGCTGACGAACAGCCGTCCGTCGGGGCGGCGCGAGGCGTCGCCGGAGCCGACCACGCGGTCGTCCTGGACGGCCTGCCACGCGGTGTCCGAGATCCGGGTGACCACGACCGCGGGGTCGTCGGTGCCCGGGGAGCCGTGCGGGGGCTGCGGGGACTGCTGGGAACAGGGGGAATGCGAAGCGTTCATGGTGTTGCCTCTCGGGAGTGCCTGGTCTGAGGCGCTCCCGGGCGACACCTGCGTCAATCGCCCGCCGTGGCGGAAAGGAGGAGCACCCACACGGATACAGCCTTCATGGGTGTCACCTCCTTGCGTTCTCTACACGGCTGCGCAGACGGTAGCAGCCGGCGGCGCGCCCGGCCAACCGATTTACCGGCCGGGCCGGTTGACGGACCGGTTGACGGACCGGTTGACGGACCGGTTGACGGACCGGTTGACGGACCGGGCGGGCCGGGCGGGCCGGGCGCCCCGCCCGCGTCCCGCAGTCTGAGACGCCCCGTCCCGTCCCGGCGGCTTTCTGCCAGCATGCGGGGCATGCAGCAGCAGCTGATTACCAGCGGCCGCGTGCCGGCACCGCGCCGGGAGGAGTGACCCTCCCCGGCCCACCGCCCGCACGCAGACCTCTCGCGCTCCGCGAGGGGTCTTTCTGTTTTTCCGGCCCGCCAGTCCCACCCACAGACAGGACCGTCGCCATGGAACACACCCGGCTCACCGTCACCCTGCGCCCCACCACCGGGACGCTCGCCCGGCTCGCCTCCACCCTCAACAACCACCGGGTCCTGGACCTCGCCTTCAGCGCCGTGGCGCCGGCCTCGGCGCGGGCCGTCGTCCGCGTCCCGGGGCCCGAGGCCGTGCGCGTCCAGCAGAAGCTGCGCCGGATGGTCGACGTGCTCGACGTCGCCCTGGAGCCGTCCTCCCCCGACGACGGCCCGGCCCCGCAGGCCCCCTCCCCCCGGCCCGCCGGAGTGCCCGCCGGGGCGGCCGCCGGGGTGCCGGCCGGAATGGCCGCCGCCGGCGGGTGAGCGGCGGGGCGGCCCGGCTCCCCCGTCCGGGCGGGGCGGCCCGGGTCAGGCGGGGCGGCTGGCGCGGTCGGTGATGTTGCGGGCCATCGCGCCGAAGACCAGGCCGTGGAAGGGCGCCATCGCCCACCAGTAGGCGTGGCCGGCCAGGCCGTGCGGGTGGAACAGGGCGCGCTGGCGGTAGAGCGAGCCGCCGTCCCGGCCGGGGGCGACCCGCAGTTCGAGCCAGGCCAGGCCGGGCAGGCGCATCTCGGCGCGCAGGCGCAGCAGGCGGCCGGGCTCGATCTCCTCCACCCGCCAGAAGTCGAGGGCGTCGCCGACCCGCAGGTGGTGGCGGTCGCGGCGGCCGCGGCGCAGGCCGACGCCGCCGGCCAGGCGGTCGAGGGTGCCGCGCAGGGCCCAGGCCGCCGGCAGGGAGTACCAGCCGTTGTCGCCGCCGATGCCCTCGACCACCCGCCACACGGCGGCGGGGTCGGCGGCCACGCGTCGTTCGCGCAGGTCCTGGTAGAGGCTGCCGCCGGCCCAGTCGGGGTCGGTGGGCAGCGGGTCGCTGGGGGCGCCGGGCAGGGAGGCGGAGGACCAGCGGGTGGTGACCTGCGCGTCGCGGATGCGGCGCAGGGCGAGGTCGACGGCGCGGTCGAAGCCGGTGAGGCCGGCGGGCGGGTCGGGGATCCAGCGGGCGATGTCGTGCTCGTGGCAGACCACCTCGTGGCGCAGCGACTCCACCAGCGGGCGGGCGAGCGGGCCGGGCACGGGGGTGACCAGGCCGACCCAGTGGCTGGACAGCGCCGGGGTCAGGACGGGCACGGGCACGATCACCCGTCGGGGCAGGCCGGCCGCCCGGGCGTAGCGGTGCATCATCAGGCGGTACGTCAGCACGTCCGGTCCGCCGATGTCGAAGGGCCGGTCGACCTCGGGCGGCAGGGCCGCGGCGGCGACCAGGTAGGCCAGCACGTCGCGGACGGCGACGGGCTGGATGCGGGTGTCGACCCAGCGGGGGGTGACCATGACGGGCAGGCGCTCGGTGAGGTAGCGGAGCATCTCGAAGGAGGCGGAGCCGGAGCCGATGATCACCGCGGCCCGCAGTTCGGCGGTGGGGACGCCGGCGGAGCGCAGCAGGCGGCCGACCTCGGCGCGCGAGCGCAGGTGCGGGGAGAGCGCGGCCTCGGGGACGCCGGCGGGCAGCAGGCCGCTGAGGTAGACGATCCGGGTGACGCCGGCCGCGGCGGCGGCCCGGGCGAAGGCGCGGGCGGCGTGCCGGTCGGTGGCCTCGAAGTCGGTGCCGGTGCCGAGCGAGTGGACCAGGTAGTAGGCGACGTCGACGCCGTCGAGGGCGCCGGGGAGGGTCTCGGGCCGGGTGACGTCGCCGGCGGCGGCCTCCACCTCGGCGCGCCAGGGCTGGTCGCGCAGGCGCCCGGGGTCGCGGGCCAGGCAGCGCACCCGGTATCCGGCGGCCAGGAGTTCGGGCACCAGGCGTCCGCCGATGTAGCCGGTGGCTCCGGTGACCAGGCAGCGCCGCCCGGTCGGGGTGGGCTCGTCCACCGTCCGCTCCTCTCCTCGTTCCTCTTGTGCCTCCCCCCACGGTTTCGCGTCGTCAGCGCAGCAATCGTTCCAGTTGGTCGAGGGCGCCGGCGAGGTCCCGGGGCCGCAGGGTGCCCGGGGGGCGGCGGGGGCCGGCCCAGCCGGGGCCGGCGGCCAGCACGACGGGCCCGGTGCGCGCGCCGCGGGGGCCCCAGGTGGTGCGGGCGACGCGGTGGGCCAGTGCCCGGTCGGCGGTGCGGGCGACCTGGGACCAGAGCAGGACGGCGGGCGGGCCGGTGCGGTGCACGGCCTCCATGAGTGCCTCGGGGGGCAGGGCGGCGCCGAACATGAGGAACGGCAGGCCGCGTTCGGCCAGTCCCGCGGCGAGCGCCTCCAGGGGCAGGGCGTGCAGTTCGGTGGGCATGCCGGCGAGCAGTGCGGCCGGGCCCGGCGGCTGGTCCTCCCGTTCGGCCGCCCGGCGCAGGGCCGCGGAGACGTGCCAGGACAGCAGGTGTTCCACGTCGACGCAGCGTTCGCCCTCGACGGCCCACTTGCGTCCGGCGGCCCGCAGGGCGGGGGTCATGACCTCGGTCCAGGCGGTGACCGTGCCGAGGTCGTCGATGCTGCGGCGCAGGATGCGGGCCATCTCGGGGGCGTCGAGGCGGACGGCGGCGCGGGCCAGGCCCCGGCACTCGGGGCGGACGGCACCCACCGGCAGGGTGTTTCCGCCGGGGGCGGGCACGGTCGGGGACGGGCGGGGCGGCAGGCCCCGGGCCCGGGCGGGGGCGGTGCGGGCGGCCGGGGTGACCGGTGCGGCCGGTGCGGTGCGGGCGGCCAGGGCGAGGCGGGCGGCTTCGGCGGGGGCGGTGCCGCGGGCGGTGAGGCGGCACATCTCCTCCAGCACGGCCACGTCCTGCGGCTCCCACCGGCGGTGGCGTCCGGGGGCGCGGCGGGCGGGGCCGATGCCGTAGCGGCTCTCCCAGGAACGGATGGTGGTGGGCGAGACGCCGAGGCGGCGGGCGAGGGCCCCGGTGGTCAGTGCGGCGGCGGCCTCGGCGGCGGGGGCGGTCACGGCCGTGAGCCTACGGCGGGGCGCGGCGCGGCGCCGGGTGGACGCGCGTACCGGCGGGACGGGGCCTCGGGCGCGCCGGGGGTCCCGGGGGCTTCGGGCGTCCCGGGGGCTTCGCCGAGGTGGCCGCGCAGGTGCCGCAGGGCGTCGCGGATGCGGGTCTTGACGGTGCCCAGCGGTACCCCGATCCGGGCGGCGGCCTGGGCCTGGGTGCAGCCGCCGAAGTAGACCAGGAGCAGGCACTCGCGCTGGACGTCGCTCAGCTCGGCCAGCGCGCGCCGCACGCGGTCGCGCTCCAGGCTGCCCTCGACGTGGTCGGCGACCACGTCGAAGTCCGGGGTGTAGGCGCGCACGGCGGCGGCGCGGTCGCGGGCGACGGCGGCCCGGACGGAGCGGACGCGGTCGACGGCGCGCCGGTGGGCCAGGGTGAGCAGCCAGGGCAGGACCTCGCCGCGCTCGGGGCGGTAGCGCGGCGCCTCCCGCCACACCTGCCAGAACACCTCCTGGGCCACCTCCTCGGCCTGGGCGGGGTCGCGCAGCACCCGCAGCACCAGGGCGAGGACGGCTGCGGCGGTGGCGCCGTGGAGGTGCTCGAACGCCCGCTCGTCGCCGCGGGCGGTGCGGGCCATCAGCCCGCGCAGCCCGGCCCGCCGGTCGTCCGGTGGCCCGGCGCCGGGTGCCTCGGGGGTCGACACCCGGGCGCCGGGTGTTTCGGGGGCGGGCGTCTCGGGGGCGGGCTCGCCGGGCGGCCGCTCGATCGTCGCCTGCACCTTCCGACCGTCCCGCAGCAGCGGTCCGGGCCGGTATTCGCATCGCTTTCGCAGCGTTTCTGCGCGGCGGCGGTGGTGGCCCTGGGAGCGCCGGGGCACGCCCGCGCCCCGGGCCGGGCGGGTGTCAGGGGGCGGCCGCTCCGAGCAGGGCGCGGGCGGCGGCGAGGCCGGAGCGGCAGCCGTCCTCGTGGGAGCCCCAGCCGTGGTGGGCCCCGGCGAAGGCGGTGCGGCCGGTGGTGAGCCGGGGCAGCAGGTGCTGGGCGGCGACGCTCTCGGCGGTGTGGACGGGGTGCTCGTGGACGGTGCGGGAGATCACCAGGTGCTCGGGGACGGGGTCGTGGGGCGGCTCGTTGCGGGTGAGCAGGTAGTCCTCGCCCGCGTCCAGGTGCAGCAGCCGGTTGAGGTGGTGGCTGATCCGCGCGGCGCCGGCCGGGGCGGTGCAGTGCGGCATGCGGTAGTTCCAGGAGCCGCGGGCCCACCGGGCGTGGGGCAGCACGGAGGCGTCGTGGTGCAGGACGGTGGGGGTGCGGGTGTGCTGGAAGGCCGCGAGGACCTCGCGTTCGGTGCGGGTGGGGTCGGCGAGCAGGCGCAGGGCCTGGTCGGCGTGGGTGGCGACGACGACGGCGTCGGCCTCGGCGCGGCGGCCGTCGCCGGTGGTGAGGGTGACGCCGTCGAGGTGGCGGTGGACGGCCCGTACGGGGGTGTGGCGGTGGACGGCGGTGAGGCGTTCGGCGATCCGCCGCACGTAGGCGGCGGAGCCGCCGGTGACGGTGCGCCGGGGCGGCGGGCCGTCGTCCGAGAGCAGGCCGTGGTGGTCCAGGAAGGCGAACAGGTGGCGGGCGGGGTGGTCGCCGGACGGCTCGGGGGCGCCGGGCGGGGCCGCGGCGGTGAGGGGGATCAGGTAGTGGTGGAGGAAGTAGCCGGAGAAGCACTCGTCCAGGAGGAAGTCGCGCAGGGTCGGGTCCCCGGCGCCGGGGTCGGCGAGCAGGCGGCGGGCGCGGCGCCGGAAGCGCGGGATGTCGGCGAGCAGGCGCAGGTAGCGGTGGCGCAGCGGGGGGTCGGGGAGGGCGAGGAGGGCGGCCGGGCCGTCGGCGCCGGCGTATTCGAGGCCGCAGCCCTCGCAGTGCACGGAGATGCTCGGGTCGGCGTCCCGGGTGGGGACGCCGAGGTCGCGCAGCAGTCGGGCCAGGTGCGGGGAGGTGGGCGCGTCGTGGACCAGGAAGCCGGTGTCCAGGGCGAGTTCGCGGCCGTCGGGGGCGGTGACGCGCTGGGTGCGGGCGTGGCCGCCGAGGCGGGTGTCGGCTTCGAAGAGTTCGACGTCGGCGCCGGCGCGCCGTAGTTCCCAGGCCGCGGTGAGGCCGGCCACGCCCGCGCCGATGACGGCGATGCGGCGGCCTCCGGGGGTGCGCGGGGCGCGCGGGGCGCGCCGGGCGGCGGGTGGTGCGGTCGTGGGTGTGGTCAACGGGGTTCCCTCCCGGCCCGGTGCGGCGTGCGGTGCGGTTCGTGCGGTGCGGTGCGGTGCGGGTCGTACGTGCGTGCGGCGTGTGCGGCGCGTACGGCCGGCCGGGCGGCGCCCGTGGGGGCCGCATCCGGTGTTCGGAGCGGGCGGGACCGCGGATTGGCGGCGGATCGGGCGGGCGCGGTGGGAGGGGTGACGGCGCGTCGGCCGTGCGGACGCGCCGCGGCCGCCCGTCGGAGGGGTTCCGGCGGGCGGCCGCGGTCGGGGCGGGTCGGGATCGGTCGGGTGGTCCGGGTGACGGGGGCGGTTCGGGTGGTCCGGGTGGTGGGGTCAGTAGCGCAGGGCGGCGGCGATCCGGCCGCTGTCGGCGAGGGTGTCGTCGGGGACGAAGCTGACCGTGGCGCCGGTGTCGAGGGCGCGCTCGATGACCTCGTCGACGATGTCCTCGCGGGCGCCGGTCTGGTCGGCCTCGGCGGGGACGAGGTGGTCGCCGTCGTCGCGGACGGTGGTGCGGTAGTTCTCCTCCACGACCAGCCGTTCGACCCGGCCCTGGCCGGCGGCCTGCCAGACCTCGTCCAGGCCGGCGGCGAACCCCTTGCCGCCGCGGGCCTTGTCGAGCTGGGCGAGGGCGTCGGCGACCTCCTGCTCGGCCCGGGCGCGCACGGCGGGGTCGACGACCCGGCGCACGGTCTCGGCGTCGGCCTGGGCGAGGCCGCCGTGCGGGATCTGGGCGGTGGCCTGCTGGGCGATCGGGCCGACGGCGTCCAGCAGGGCGAGCGCGGCGGCCTCGCCGACCACGTACAGCGGGCGCGGGTCCGCGGCGAGCACCTTGCCGATCCCGGTGTCGGCCTGCCGCAGGAAGGTCTTGGTCTCCTCGTCGCGGAAGGTGCTGGGCGTGTCGCCGATCTGCTCCTGCCGCTCCGGGTCGGGGTTGTCGAAGACGCGCACCAGCGGGAAGCCGTCGCCGGTCTCCTCGGTGACCCGCTCCCGGGTGCCGCCCCACAGCGCCACCCGGTCGGCGGCGATCGCGACCACCCAGTGGGGGCGCTCGGCGGTGTGCGCGGCGACCAGGTTGCGGGTGAGGAAGGTGTCGGACAGGACCACCCGCGCGGGGGCACTGCGCCCGAGTGACCAGACCTGGTGCTCGCCGGGTGCGGCGAGGATCGCCAGGCCGTCCTCGGCGTGCACCAGGTCGACCTCGGCCATGGCCCGGTCGAGCTGCTCCAGCACGTCGATCCGCTCGGCGCGGGAGACCTCGGGGTCGGCCTGGACCTTCTCCTTCGCCTCGGCCAGCAGGTTGCGCAGCCGGACCGGGTCCTGCGTGTTGTCCGGTTCCCGGCGGTGGGTGGGCATCAGGATCGACACCGCCGGGTAGGGACGGGGCCGGCGCAGCTCGGCGAGGACGGCGGGGCTGAGGGCGGGGTGCATGGAGACCCTTTCCGAAGGCGGTTCGGCCTTCTGTGCGTGCTTCCGCGCGTGACCGCGCGAAGCCTGGCGCTGCTCCTGAATGTCCATCAATGTACCGATCTGCGACTTTCCCGGCGCGCGCACCGGCGGGTGCACCGGCGTGCGCACCGGCGGGCGGAGGCCGGCCCGGGGGCGCCGGGCGGAGCGGCCGGACGGAGCCGCCGACCGGAACCCAGCTACTTGCACAAGCGCTATATCTGCTCTAGCCGATATTTTTCGCCATGGCTTATCCTGGTACCGCTACCCCCTCGGGAAGGAGGCCGGGCCCCATGACCGCCACGGACCCCGCGCTCACCGCCCTCGCCAGCGGCTGGGGCGCCCTGTCCCTCCTGCACGGCAGGATCGAGTCGCACATCGAGCGCGCCCTGCAGTCCGGGCACGACCTGAGCGTGCGGGAGTACTCGCTGCTCGACGTGCTCAGCCGTCAGCACGACGGCGAGGGCGGGCACCTGCAGATGAAGCAGGTCGCCGACGCCGTGGTGCTCAGCCAGAGCGCCACGACCCGCCTGGTCACCCGGCTGGAGGACCGCGGCCTGCTGGCGCGCTACCTGTGCCCGACCGACCGCCGCGGGATCTACACCAACGTGAGCGAGGACGGCCTGAAGCTCCTGGAGGAGGCCCGGCCGACCAATGACGCCGCCCTGCGGGAGGCGCTCGACGAGGCCGCCAGGAACCCCGAACTGGCCTCGCTGGTCAGGGCGGTCGAGGCCGTGGACGCCGCCTCGCCCCGCCGCTGACCCCGGGCGGCCCGCCGGCCGCCCCCGCTCCCCCACCGGGCCCGACCCCTCCCCGCCGCACGGCGGCACGGAGGCGTCGGGCCGTTCGCGTTCCCCCGCCCGGCACCCCGCCCGCGCCCTACTGACGCCTCCGCCGACTCCATGGCGCATGCCCGTTACCTTCGCTTGCACTTATCGCGCGTCTGCAACTATTGTGAAAGCACGCTAGGCGCCCGTTCAAGCAATCTCAGAAGGGACGGCCATGCCTCTCGCTCTCCTCGCCCTCGCCATCGGCGCGTTCGGGATCGGGACCACCGAGTTCGTGATCATGGGCCTGCTGCCCCTGATCGCCGAC
This sequence comes from Kitasatospora sp. NPDC085464, assembly GCF_044541955.1. NCBI lineage: Bacteria > Bacillati > Actinomycetota > Actinomycetes > Kitasatosporales > Streptomycetaceae > Kitasatospora > Kitasatospora sp. NPDC085464. The sequence goes on along the minus strand of NZ_JBITTM010000042.1, from coordinate 28,361 downwards.
GACTACGGTGTCTCCATCCCCGGCGCGGGCCTGCTGGTCACCGGCTACGCCCTCGGCGTCGTCGTCGGCGCACCGCTGATGACGGTGCTCGGCACCAGGATCAACCGCAAGACGATGCTGATGCTGCTGATGGGCCTGTTCGTCGTCGGCAACCTGCTCTCCGCGGTCGCGCCGACCTTCCCGCTGATGCTGGCGGGGCGCATCGTCACCTCGCTGGCCCACGGCGCCTTCTTCGGCATCGGCTCCGTCGTCGCCGCCGACCTGGTCGCCCCCCAGAAGAAGGCCGGCGCCATCGCCACCATGTTCACCGGGCTGACCGTCGCCAACATCGTCGGCGTGCCGGCGGGCACCTTCGTCGGCCAGGCCGTCGGCTGGCGCGCCACCTTCGGCATCGTCGCCGTGCTCGGCGTGCTCGGCCTGCTCGGCATCGCCAGGCTGGTGCCCGCCATGCCCCGCCCCGAGGGCGCCCACCTGCGCCGCGAGCTGACCGCCTTCCGCAACCCCCAGGTGCTGCTCGCGATGGCGATGACCGTGCTCGGCTTCGGCGGCGTCTTCGCCGCGATCACCTACATCGCGCCGATGATGACCGGAGTCGCCGGCTACTCCGAGGGCGCGGTCACCTGGCTGCTGGTGCTGCTCGGCGTCGGCATGTTCCTCGGCAACCTGCTCGGCGGCAGGTTCGCCGACCGCAGGCTGATGCCGATGCTATACACCACCCTCGGCGGCCTGGCGGTCGTGCTGGCGCTGTTCACCCTCACCGCGCACAGCAAGGTCCTCGCCGCCGTCACCGTCCTGCTCGTCGGCGCCCTCGGCTTCGCCACCGTCCCCCCGCTGCAGAAGCGGGTCCTGGACCAGGCCCACGGCGCGCCCACCCTGGCCTCGGCCGTCAACATCGGGGCGTTCAACCTCGGCAACGCGCTGGCCGCCTGGCTCGGCGGGATCGTCATCTCCGCCGGACTCGGCTACACCGCCCCGAACTGGGTCGGCGCCGCCCTCGCCGCCGCCGCGCTCGTCCTCGCCTTCTGGTCCGCCGCCCTGGAGCGCCGCGCCCCCGCGCCGCAGGCCCCCGCCACCGCCGCGGCCCCCGTTCCCGTCCACCACTGACCACCCCTCCCCTCTCCCCCCTTCCGCTTCCCCCCGGAGAACGCACCGTCATGAGCACCACCACCGCCGTCGCCCCGCTGACCATCACCGACGCCGAGACCCTCGTCGCCGCCGCCCGCGCCGCCGCCGACGCGGCCGGGGTAGCGGTCGGCATCACCGCCCTGGACGCGGGCGGGCACCTGCTCGCCTTCCGCCGCGACGACCGCGCCGTGCTGATCGCCGGCGAGACCAGCACCCGCAAGGCCTACACCGCCCTCCAGCTGGACGCCCCGACCGCCGACCTGGTCGACCTGGTCAAGCCCGACGGCCCGTTCCACTCGCTGTCCACCGCGCTGGACCGCCCCCTGCTGTTCATCGCCGGCGGCATCCCCGTGCGCCGCGACGGCCGCCTGATCGGCGCCATCGGCGTCGGCGGCGGCGCCCCCGAGCAGGACCACGCCTTCGCCGCCGCCGCCCTGGCCCGGCTCGGCTGACGCCCCGGCTCCGGCGCCTCGCCCGTACCGGGCAATTTCCGCCGCGCCCCCGGCCGGTCGCACGCGGGCGGCCCGCGGATGTGGCAGGCAGGAGGACGACGGCGGCCCCCGCCCCCGGTGGGCGGGGGCCGCCGCGCCCCTGCGACCGAACGGAGCCCCCATGCGCCGACGCCACGGCGTCCTGCTGACCGCCGCCCTCCTGGCCCAACTCGCCGCCGGCCCCTCCCACGCGGCGGCCCCCGCCCCCGCCGGGTGGGAGCCCGCCGACCAGTGCGGGGTGGTCCACAGCGGCGACACCCCGCTCGGCGGCGCCGAGGTGACGCTCTACCAGGCCGGGGACGGCGAGGGCGCCGCACCGCGGGTGCTGGCCCGCACCCGCAGCGCCCAGGACGGACGCTTCACCCTCGACTACCGCCGCCCGCACGACCCGCGCGCCGTGCTCTACGTGCTCGCCGACCTCGGCCGCCCCCGGGACCGCACCGCGCCGAACGGGACGCCGCCGGACGGGCCCGTGACCCTCGCCGCCGTGCTCAGCGGGGCCGACGCCCCGCCCGAACTCGTCGTCAACGAGCGCACCACCGTCGCCGTGGCCTACGCCCTGGCCCGCTTCACCGGCCCGGACGGCGTCTCCGGCCCCCACCCCGGCCTGCAGAACGCCGCCGCCGTCGCCCACAACCTGGCCGACACCGCCACCGGCGACATCGCCGCCCCGCTCGCCACCCCGCCCAACGGCGCCCTCACCTCCACCATGGCCGAGTTCAACACCCTGGCCGACCTGCTCGCCGCCTGCGTCACCGGCGGCGCCTGCGACCAGCTGTTCGACCTCGCCCGCCGCCCCGGCCACGACCGGCCGCACGACACCCTGCGCGCCGCCGTCGACATCGCCCACGACCCCGGCCACAACGCCGCCGACCTCTTCGCCCTCGCCGCCACCACCCCCACCTACCGGCCCGCCCTGCCCGCCGCCCCCGACGCCTGGACCGTCGCCCTGCGCTACGACGGCAACGGCCACGAACTCGACGGCCCCGGCAACCTCGCCTTCGACGCCGACGGCAACGCCTGGGTCACCAACAACTACGAGTACGACGCCGACCCCACCGTCCCGGTCTGCGGCGGCCGCACCGTGCTCAAGTTCACCCCCACCGGCCACGACGCCCCCGGCGCGCCCTACCGCGGCGGCGGCCTGTACGGCGCGGGCTTCGGCATCACCGTCGACGCCCGGGGCAGCGCCTGGATCGGCAACTTCGGCTTCCAGGGCCACGGCTGCACCGTCGACCCGACCGAACTCGAACGCAGCGTCTCGCAGTTCGCCCCCGACGGCATCCCGCTCTCCCCCCGCCGGGGCTGGCGCGCCGGCGGCATCGCCCAGCCCCAGGGCATGGCCGCCGACCGCGCCGGCACCGTCTGGGTCGCCAACTGCGGCGGCGACAGCGTGACCCGGATCCCCGACGGCGACGCCACCCGCGCCCGGGAGGTGCCCACCCCCGCCCTCAGCAAGCCCTTCGGCGCCGCCGTCGACCCCTCCGGACGGCTGTGGGTCAGCGGCAACGGCAACGACAGCGTCCAGGTCCTGGCCCCCGACGGCACCGTGGAGCGGACCGTCACCGGCGGCGGCCTGCGCCGCCCGCTCGCCGTCGCCACCGACAGCAAGGGCTACACCTGGGTCAGCAACAGCGGCATCCTGCCGGTGCCCTGCGCGGACACCACCGCCGACGACCTCGCCACCGCCGCCACCGGCGGCGACACCGGCCCGCGCCCCGGCGCCTCCGTCACCCTGATCGGGCCCGACGGCACCCCGGCCCCCGAACCCTTCACCGACGGCGGCCTGTTCCTGCCCTGGGGCGTCGCCGTCGACGGGGACGACACCGTCTGGGTCGCCAACTTCGGCGGCCACCGCGTCGCCCGGCTGTGCGGCACCAACCTCGCCGCCTGCCCGCCCGGCCACCGCACCGGCCAGCCGATCTCCCCGCCCGACACCGGCTACCCGAGCGACGGCCTGGAGCGCAACACCGGCCTGCAGATCGACCCCTCCGGCAACGTCTGGCTGGCCAACAACTGGCGCACCGTGCCCGTCCGGACCAACCCCGGCGGCCACGAACTCGTCGTCCTGATCGGCGCCGCCGCCCCCGTGCGCACACCCCTGCTCGGCGGACCCGCCCGGCCCTGACCGCACCGCCCTGACCACCCCCGCCCCGGCCGTCCGCCCCACCGACGGCCGGGGCCGTCGGGGCGACTACCCGCCGGTACCGGTGACCCGGACGGCCCACCGGGAACACTGCGCCGATCCGGCGCACCAGCGCGCAGCCGACCCGGGAGCCGTCCATGCCGCCGTCCGCCCGCCAAGCCCCCCAGGCCGCCGCGAGCCCGACCAAGCGCGCGGCACTGCGCCGCCTGGGCGAGTGGTGCGCACGCCACTCACTGATCGTCATCGTGCTGTGGATCGTCGCCCTGGCCGGCGTCCAGGCCGCCAACAAGACCATCGGCGGCTCCTACTCCGACGACTTCTCCCTGCCCGGCACCCAGGCCCAGCAGGGCCGCGACGTCCTCCAGGCGCACGAGCCGGCCGCCGCGGGCACCAGCTCCCAGGTGGTGCTGCACGACGCCGCGCCGCTGACCGGCTTCCAGCCGCAGATCTCCCAGGCCGTCTCCTCGCTCCAGCAGCTGCCGCACGTCATCTCGGCGCAGAGCCCGCTGCCGCCCCCGGGCCAGCCCGCGCCGCCGAACGGGCCGCTGTCCGCCGACGGGCAGACCGGCTACATCACCGTCCGCTTCGACACCACGCCCGCCCTGCTGGGCACCGACTACCTGGACGGGGTGGACGCGGCGGTGGCGCCGCTGCGCCAGGCCGGGGTGCAGGTGGAGTACGGCGGGCCGCTGGGCGAGCTGGCCCGGCCGGCGCCGGACGACCGCGCCAGTGAGGCGATCGGCTTCGCGGTGGCGATCGTGGTGCTGCTGGTGGGGTTCGGCAGCCTCATCGCGGCCGGGCTGCCGCTGGTCACGGCGCTGTTCGCGGCGGTGGTCGGCCTGGGGGTGCTGGGCCTGATCGCGGCGCTGTCCACCTTCGCGACGGTCGCGCCCACCCTGGCGACGATGATCGGCATCGGGGTGGGCATCGACTACGCACTGTTCCTGCTGACCCGTCACCGGCAGAACCTGATGGACGGCGTGGACCCGGTGGCCTCCGCCGGGCAGGCGGTGGCCACCAGCGGACGCGCGGTGCTGGTCTCCGGCTGCACGGTGATCATCGCGCTGTCCGGGCTGTCGGTGTCGGGCATCTCCTTCATCGCCAAGCTCGGCGCCGCGGCGGCCGTCACCGTGGTGTCGGCGGTGCTCGGCGCGCTCACCCTGCTGCCGGCGCTGATGGGGCTGATCGGGCCCCGGATGGACCGCTTCTGCGTGCGCCGCCCGATCGCCGAGGCCGGCGGCGCCGAGGGCGCGGAGGGCGGGACCTGGCACCGCTACGCCCGGCGGGTGGAGGCGCACCCCTGGCGCTTCCTGACGGCCGGGGTGGTGGTGCTGGCGGTGCTGTCGATCCCGCTGTTCTCCATCCAGCTCGGCCACATCGACGACGGCGCCGACTCCACCGACTTCACCGACCGGCGCGCCTACGACCTGATGTCCGCCGCCTTCGGCCCCGGCTCGAACGGCCCGCTGACCGTGGTCGTCGACCAGAGCGCCGTGCCCGCCCAGGCCCGGCCGGCCGTGCTGTCCGCGGTGCAGCAGGCCCTCACCGGCGTGCCCGGCGCCGCCAGCAGCACCCCGCTGCAGACCAGCCCGGACGGCGCGGTGCTGTTCGACACCGTCATCCCGGCGACCGCGCCGCAGGACCGGGCCACCACCGACCTGGTCAACCGGCTGTCGGACACCGTGCTGCCCGACGCGGTGGCCGGCACCGGCGCGAAGACCTACGTCACCGGCAACACCGCGGCCCAGGTCGACTTCCTGGACATCGTCGCGAGCCGGCTGGCGCTGATCATCGTGGTCGTGGTCGCCCTGGCCTTCCTGGTCATCCTGGCGGTCTTCCGCGGCCCGCTGGTCGCCCTCAAGGCCGCGGTGCTCAACCTGCTGTCGATCGCGGCCTCGTACGGCGTGGTGGTGGCGGTCTTCCAGTGGGGCTGGGGCGGGCCGGCGCTCGGGGTGGCGGGGAAGGTCCCGATCGAGAGCTACGTGCCGATGATGATGTTCGCGATCGTCTTCGGGCTGAGCATGGACTACGAGATCTTCCTGCTCTCCCGGGTGCACGAGGCCTGGCTGCGCACCGGGCGCGCCCAGGACTCCGTCGCCCACGCCCTGGAGATCACCGCCCGGGTGATCACCTGCGCCGCGCTGATCATGGTCAGCGTCTTCGCCGCGTTCATCGTCAGCGACAACATCGTGATCAAGATGATGGGGCTGGGCCTGTCGGTGAGCGTGCTGGTGGACGCGACGATCGTGCGGCTGCTGCTCGTCCCGGCGGTGATGACCCTGCTGGGCGCGGCGGCCTGGTGGACGCCGCGCTGGCTGGACCGGATCCTGCCGCACATCGACACCGAGGGCGAGGGCGAGCAGGCCTGACACCCGTTGCCCGACGACCGGCCGGTCAGGCCGGGTGGCGCAGCTCCACGGCGGCCTGGACGATGTTGGCCTGGTGCTCGGCCTGGCGGGCCACCGGCAGCCAGGCCGGGCGGAAGCGCCGCTGGTAGCGGGCGCACCAGTCCTGCAGGAGGGCGTCGAGGCGGGCGGTGTCGCAGGCGGCGCGGGCTCCGGCGGGCTCGACGGCGCGGCGCAGCAGGGCGGCGGCGCGCACCGGGATGCGGTGCGCCCACAGGTCGATGCCGGCGAGTTTCGCGCGGGTCATGAGCCCCGGGCGCAGCAGGCGCCGGCCCAGGGCCCGGGGGTCCCATTCGTCGGCCAGCTGCCGGGAGGCGGCCAGCGGGGTGCGGGCGGCCCGGAGCAGGGCGGTGTCCTGGTCGGGCAGGTGGGGCAGGGCGGCGGTGAGCAGGTCGGCGAGCAGGGCGGTGCGGGTGCGCAGCCGGTCGGCGCTGGCGGTCAGGCGTTCGGGGGCGTCGTCGGCCGGGCGGGTGTCGCCGAGGCGGTCGCTGGTCCAGGCGGGCACCTCGACGATGACGGTCTGGCCGCCGTGGCGCTGCGGGGCGAACCAGGTGGAGGCCCGGACGCCGCCGGTGTCGTCGGGGCGGCGGGCGGGGTGGGGGGCGAGCATGCCGGTGCTGCTCTCCTGGCGGTCGATGTGGTGGGGTTCCATCAGGTAGACGCCGGGGCCGGACTCGCGCAGCCAGAAGGTGTCGTAGGTGCCGGTCTCGACCGGGATGCCGAGGGCGGCGGCGGAGGTGGCGAACGGGGCGGCGAGGACGGTCGGGTCGCAGGTGGCCTGGAGGAAGGTGCCGCCGACGTCCATGCTGTGCAGGGTGAACTGGAGGGTGGGGCGCAGTTCGTCGATCAGGTCGAGCAGGGTGCGGCTCTCCGGGAGGCGCGCGCCGATCGCCGGGGCCCATTCGGGCTGTTCCTCGGCGGCGGGGCGGTAGTAGCCGGCGAAGTACTCGGGCAGGGTGCGGGCGGTGAGGGCGCCGCGGGCGAGGTGGGCGCCGTCGGGGTCGAGGCAGAGCAGGAAGTTCCAGGTCGCGGCGGTGCGCAGGGCGGGGCGGGCGAGGACCCGGTGGGCGAGTTCGACGATGCTCGCGCGGCCGGCGAACTCGTCGGCGTGGGCGCCGGCGACGACCAGGACGTTGCGCTCGGGGCGGCCGGGGCGCTCGGCGCGGCCGACGGAGAGCAGGGTGAGCGGGCGGCCGGCGCGGGAGGCGCCGACGGTGCGCAGCCGGCACAGGTCGGGCCGGCGGTCGGTCAACTGCCGCGCGGTGTCGGTGAGTTCGGCGAGTGTGGGGCAGCGGTCGTGGATCAGTACGGCCCTGCCCGCGCCGGTCGTCGTGTCGGTGAGCATGCGGTTCCCCCTGTGGTCGTCTCCCCCGGGCTCGGAGAGTACGACGGACGGGGGCGGAGCGGGAGTTTGTGACACCCCCCGTGATCTGACATACCATCCGATGATCTTGATGACTGGGAACGGGGAGTTCGGCATGGCCGCGCACATCGGCGCCACCGCACGGGGGTTGGGCATCGGCATCGCATCGGTCGTGCTGGGGGGTGCGCTGACCGCCTGCGGTTCCGGCCCGCTCTCGGACCAGCTGGCCCCCGGTGCGCAGAAGTGGGCGGACTTCAAGACCGTGCTCGCCGACAAGGACACGGTCAAGCGCGCCCTGCCGGACTCCGCGGCGCTGCCCGGCTGGAAGGGCCACCGGCCCGACGTCTCCACCGAGGACGGCACCGACGAGGAGTGCCGGGGCTGCAAGATCGACGGCACCGTGGAGTTCGAGTCCGGCAGCGCCAAGGCCGCCTTCAAGGTCATCACCTTCGGCTCGGCCACCGAGGCGAGCGCGTACCTGGCGACCACCGCGGGCGAGTTCGAGAAGAAGGCCGACAAGGGCGCCACCAAGCTCTCGGTGCCGGCCGTCGGCAACGAGAGCGTCGCCTACACCGCCGCGTCCGGCGGCCGCCCGCGGAACGTCGTCCTGATGCGGGTGGGCACCACCTTCTCGGGCGTCATGGTGCAGGACTCGGCGGACACGGCCCGGCTCCAGGCGCTGGCGACGATGCTCGCCCGGCGGGTCGAGCAGGCCGCCGCGGGGCAGCCCGTCGACGCTGCGCTCGACGCCCGCTGAGCCGGCGGGCGGGGGCCACCCGTACGGCGGCCCCCGGCGGCGCGGCTGCCGGGCCGTCAGCGGCTGCGTCAGCGGCGACGGGCGGCGTAGGCGGCCGCGCCTCCGGCCGCGACCAGGAGCGCGGCGGCCACCGCGGCGGCGGTCAGCAGGCCGTCGTCCGGACCGGTGGCGGCCAGCGTCGGAGCGGGCGTCGGGGTCCGGGACGGCGTGGCCGGCCCGGTCGGGGACGGTACGGGGGCGGGGGCCGCACTCGTCGGGGCGGCAGTCGTCGGCCCGGCAGTGGTCGGGGCGGCAGTGGTGGGGGCGGGGGCCGTCGGGGTCGCCGGGCCGGCGGTGGGCTCGGGTGTGCAGGCCGTGCCGCCGTTCCAGGTGGCGACGGCCAGGCCGGAGAACGGCTCGTCCGGGTAGTGCGGCAGCGGGTGGTCGCTGTCGCTGCCGTCGTACTTCTCGCCGACCGTGTAGAGGGCCAACTCGCCGTAGCAGTGCGGCAGGTGGCCGGTGACGTCGAGGGTGTCGCGGTAGTGCTCGCGGGTGAGCGTGACGGTCGCCCAACCGAGGAAGGCCTGCCGGCCCGAGGTGGCCCAGGTCGGCCCCTGGGTCTCGTAGGAGCCCAGGGAGACGTGGTAGTCGCAGCCGGCGGCCGGCACGCCGGCCAGCCGGACCTGGACGGTGGCGGACTCGGCGGGCATGGTCGCGCCGGCCGTCCAGTGGGCGCCGCCGTCGACGGAGTACTGGACCGGCGCCCGCCCGCAGTCGGGGGCGGCGTGGGCGGCGGGCGCCGCGACGACGACGGCTCCGGCGCCCAGGGCGAGGGCGGTCAGCGAGAGGGCGGTCAGCGGGAGGGCGGTGCGCGCGGACGGGCGGCGCGGGTGCGGGTGCATCGGGAACTGCTCCTGGCGGGTGGATCGGGTACGGGTACGGGTTCGGGTTCGGGTACGGACGCGGGTCCGGGTACGGGTCTGGGTCCGGGTACGGGAAGGCCGCGGGGCGCTCACCGGGCGTCGGCCGCAGCCGGCGGGGCCTCCGACGCGGCGGCGGCCTCCGACGCGGCGGCGGGGTGCTCCCGGTGGCCGTCGCCCTCGATGTCGATGTGCGGCAGCAGGCGGTCGAGGAACCGGGGCAGCCACCAGTTCCCGTCGCCGAGCAGGACCATGGTGGAAGGGACCAGCAGGCCGCGCACCACGGTGGCGTCCAGGGCGACGGCGGTCGCCAGGCCGATGCCGAACATCTTGACGACCGGGTCGTCGGAGAGCAGGTAGCTGAGGAAGACCGCGACCATGATCAGGGCGGCCGAGCTGATGATCCGTCCGGTGGCGGTGAGGCCGGCCACCACGGCGCGGCGGTTGTCCCGCTCCCGCAGGTAGCCCTCCCGCACGGCGCTGAGCAGGAACACCTCGTAGTCCATCGACAGGCCGAACAGCACGGCGAACATCAGCAGGGGCACGTAGCCGGGGATCGGCACGGCGCCGTCCAGGCCGATCAGCCGGGCGCCGTGGCCGTGCTGGAAGACCGCGGTGAGCACGCCGTAGGCGGCGGCGACGGAGACCAGGTTCATCACCGCGGCCTTCACCGCGACGACCGGCGCGCGGAAGGCCAGCAGCAGGAGCAGGCCCGCGACGGTCAGGACGAAGCCGACGACCAGCGGCATGCGCTGCGCGATCCGCGCGTTGAGGTCCGCCTGGGCGGCGGGCGCGCCGCCGACGTGCGCCACCTGGCCGCTGCCGGCGGTGGCGGCGGGCAGCACGTCCGCGCGCAGCCGGCGCACGAGCGCGGCGGTGGCGGGGTCGGAGGGGGCGGTGGTCGGGGTGACCTGCCAGCGGACGGTGCGGCCGTCGGCGGCGAGCGCGGGCGGACTGACGGCGGCGACGCCCTCGGCCGTGCGCAGCGCGGCGGTCACGGCCGCGGCGCGCGGGTCGGCGGCTCCCCCGGTGGCCGGGGCGGGCAGCACGTCGACGACCTGGAGCGTGCCGTTGGCGCCCGGGCCGAAGGCCGCGGCCATCCGGTCGTAGGCGGTGCGGCTCATGCTCCCGGCGGCCTTGCTGCCCGCGTCGAGCTGGCCGAGGTGGAGGCCGGCGGCCGGGGCGGCGAGGGTGCCCAGCAGGGCCAGTCCGGCCAGCAGCAGGGGCCAGGGCCTGGCCGCGACCAGGGCGGCGATCCTCCCCCAGCCGCGCGGGCGCCCGGCGGGGGCGGGGGCGGCGGGCCGGGGGGTCAGGCGGGCGCCGAGCAGGACGAGGGTCGCGGGCAGGAGGGTGAGGTTCACGCCCAGCGCCGTCAGCACGGCGATCGCGGGGGCGAGCGCCAGGGCGTACAGCAGCGGCAGGCCGCCCAGGGCCAGTCCGGCGAGCGCGGCGACGACGGCGCTGCCGGCGAAGGCGACGGACTTGCCGGAGCCGGCGGTGGTGCGCACGGCGGCGTCCTCGACGCCGACCCCGGCGGCGCGCAGTTCCCGGAAGCGGGTGAGGCCGAAGAGGGTGTAGTCGATGCCGACGCCCAGGCCGATCATGGCGGCGATGGTCTCGCCGGCCTCGGGCACGTCCATCAGGTGGCCGGCCAGGCCGAGGACGGGCAGGGCGATGGCGAGGCCGACCACGCCGGCGAGCAGCGGCAGGGCGGCGGCGACGAGGCTGCCGAGGGTGAGGGCGAGGATCACCAGGGCGGTGCCGAGGCCGATGGCCTCGCTGCGCCCGGTGCTGCCCTTGTCGACGGCGGCGGCCAGGTAGCCGCCCGGGGTGACCTCGATGCCGGCGGCGGTGGCCGGGGCGGCCGCGGCGAGCACGGCGTCGGTCGTCGCGGGCGTCACGTCCCGTCCGGAGACGTCGAGTTCGATCGAGAGGTAGGCGGTGTGGCCGTCGGCGCTGACGGCGCCGGCGCCGGCCGGGTCGTAGGGCGTGGTGACGGCGACGACGTGCGGCACGGACGCGATGGCCGCGGACGCGCTGCGGACGGCGGCGGTGGCGGCGGGGGCGGTGAGCGGGTCGGCGCCGTCGGGGGTGTGCAGCAGGACGGGCTGCTTGCCGGAGGCCGGGGCGGGGAACGCGCGGTCGGCGATGTCCTTCGCGGCCTGGCTGTCGCTGCCGGGGATGGAGACGGCCTCGCTGGTGACGCGCCCGAAGGTGGCGAGGGCGGTGAGGGCGGCGGCGGCGAGCAGCAGCCAGGCCGCGAGGACGCGCTTGGGCCTGCGGGCGCACCAGCGCCCCACAGTGGTGAACATCGGCGGCGGACGGCCCTTCTCGTGCGGCGGGCGGCACGTGGGGGCCCCCGCCAAACTTATTGCACTCAGCGTGCAACGCGTACACTTGCACTCGCGGTGCAAGAATGTCAACGAGAGGTCGAGGGGCCCACGTGAAACGGACCGAGGCCGCCGCGCCCGTCCCCGACGGGCGCACGGAACGCGGACGGCAGACCCGCGAGAAGATCGCCGACGCGGTGCTGTCGCTGCTCGACGAGAACCAGGCGCACTTCCCCGCCGACAAGGTGGCCGAGCGGGCGGGCGTCTCGCGCCGGCTGGTCTTCCACCACTTCGCGGACATGGCCGAGCTGGCCGAAGTGGCCGTCAACCGGCGCCTGGAACAACTCGCGGCCCAGATCAGGCCGTTGCCCACCGAAGGGCCGCGCGAGGTGCGCGTGGCGGCGCTCACCGAACAGCGCGCGCGCATCCTGGAGGGCGTCACCCCGGCCAGGCTCGCCATCATGCGCCTGGAGAACCCCTCCCCGAGGGTCCAGGAGGCCGTCCGGCAGATGCTGGACTTCGCGCGCCTGCGGCTCACCCAGGTCTTCGCCGCGGAACTCGACCCGCTGCCCGAGCCCGCCCGCACGGACCTGCTCAACGGCCTGGACGCGGTGACCACATGGAGCACCTGGCACCACTGGCGCGGCTGCGGCCTGGACGTCGGACAGGCACGGCACACCATGGCCGCGACCGTGCACACCCTCCTCGCCGGCACCGGCGCCGACGCCGGGGCCGCTGCCGCCGCCGCGGCAGCGGCAGCGGCAGGGGCAGGGGCAGGGGCAGGGGCCGGGGCCGGGGCCGGCCCGGACGAGAGCACGGACGAGAGCACGGGCGCGGCCGGATGACCGCGGCCCCGCCGGTCGCGGGCGGCGACCGGCGGGGCCGGGCGGGCGATTCGTCCCACTGCGCCCTGGTTCACCCCTTGCGGGAGCGGGCACAAGAAGACACATGGGCACACGACGAGGCAGCGGACCGGACCGCGTGGTCGGCGCGGCCGAGGCACGGCGGCTGACCGAGGAGCTGCGGGCGGCGGTGGCGGATGCGCGCACCGCCGCCCTGGTGCTGACCGACCGGGTGCACGCCGCGCACGGCGGCCGGGTCTGGACGGCGCTCGGCTTCCCCTCCTGGGGCGCCTACGCGATGGCCGAGCTCGGCCTGTCCCGGCCGACGGCCTACCGGCTGCTGGACCTCGCGGCGGTGGCCGAGGCGATCGAGGCGACCGTCGAGCGCGAGGCCGGGCCCTCGCTCGCGCACACCTGGGACTCCTGGCCGGTGCTGTCCGTCCAGGCGGTCGTCGACCTGCGCGGCCGGCTGGCCGAGCTCTCCGACCTGATCGCCGAGCGGCTGGCCCGGGTGCGCGCCGAGGCCGGCGACGCACCGGCGGAGCCCGCCCTGGTCGGCGCCGCCGTCGCCGACGCCGTCACCGAACTGCGCGACCGCCCGGACGTCCCGCCCGTCGACCTCCAGGCCGTCCAGAGCCCCGACGGCCACGACGTCGAGGCCTGGCGCACCGTCGTCGCCCGCGGCCTGGGCGCGCAGCAGCGGCTGCTGGGCGGCTTCCGGGAGCTGGGCCTGCTCGCCCTGCGGGTCGCGCCGGGCTACGTCCCGGACCGCGACGCCGAGGGCGTGCTGCACCTGCTCGGCAAGGAGATCGGCAGCACCTGCGAGGAGCTGCTGGCCTGCCGCCGCTACGCGCTGACCGGCGACGCCCGCGCGGTCCAGGGCCGCTGAGGGCGGCGCGCCGAGGGGAACCGCCGGGGGCGCCGACGGTCACGGCCGGGACGGCGGGCCCTGCGGAGGGCGGGGCCGGTCCTGGGGCGGGCGGGGCATCTCGTCGGCGGCCCGGGGGTCCGGGACCTGCGGGTACCGGCCCGGCGCCTGCGCCACGGGCAGACGGGGCAGGGCGTACGGGTGGTGGTCGCGCAGGAAGCCGACCAGGTGCTCGCGCAGCTCGCAGCGCAGCTCGAAGGCGTCGGCACCGTTCGCCGCCGTGGCGAGCACCCTGACCACGATGGTGGTGGGGGTGGTGTCGACCACCTGCAGGGCGCTGCCCTCGCCGTCCCACAGCTCGTTCTTCGCCAGGAACGCGTCGAACTCCTCCCGCAGCAGGGCGACCGGGGCGTGGTGGTCGAGGTGGAGCAGCGCGGTGCCGGTGATCCGGCTGGAGCGGCGGGACCAGTTCTCGAAGGGGCGGCCGACGAAGTACGACATCGGCATCACCAGCCGCCGCTGGTCCCAGGTCTCGATCACCACCGCCGTCAGGGTGATCTCCTCCACCGTCCCCCACTCGCCCGCCACCACGACCACGTCCCCGATCCGGGCCAGGTCGCCGAAGGCCATCTGCACCCCGGCGAAGACGTTGGCCAGCGTGCTCTGGGCCGCCACACCGGCCACCACGCCGACCAGGCCGGCCGAGGCGAGCAGGCTCGTGCCGATGCCGCGCACCGCCGGGAAGGTCATCAGGACCGCGCCCAGCGTCACCAGGGCGACGATCGCCTGGCCGATCCGGCCGAGCAGGTCGGCCTGGGTGCGGGCGCGGCCGGCCCACACCGGGTCGCGCCGGTGCACCGCGAGCCGGAGGGCGCCGTCCGCGAGCAGCGCCACCACCCGGGCGCACAGCCAGCCGCCTGCGGCGATGGCCAGGATCACCGCCAGGTGGCGCAGCCCTTCGCGGGCGGCGGGCGGCGCGGCGACCCACGGGAGGGCGCCGAGCAGGAGCAGGCACGCCGTCAGCGCCAGGATCGGCATCCGGCACCGGCGCACCAGCCGCGGCACTCCGGTGGTGCTCCCGCGGGCGGCCAGCCGCCGCACCGCGAACTGCGCGATCCGGTCCAGGCCGTACGCGACGAGGAGCGCCGCGGCGCCCGCGAGGACCAGGCGTACCAGACTCCACCACATCGTCCGTTCTTCCCTCCTGCCCGGGCTCTCCCGCCGGGCGGCACATCCCCGGTACCGGCCGGGCTGCGCCGCCCGGCCTCGGTGTCGCCTGCTCGTCTGTCCCGGCGGGACGCGGGCATTCCTCCCGTTCCGCCCGGCCGGGCGCGGCAGGGCGACGGCGGGCGACAGCAGGACGGCGGGGCGGAGGTGGCGCGGCGGGGCGGCCGGGCGAAGGTGGTGGGTCCGGTCAGGTGCCGGTCAGGCGCCGGTCAGGCGCCGGTCAGGCGGGCGGCGTCGAACTCGGCCCAGATCGCCTTGCCCTGACTGTGCGGTTCGGCGCCCCAGCGGTCGGCGATGCGCTGCACGATGACCAGGCCGTGGCCGCCGGGCAGGGCCGGCTGGTGCGGCAGGCGCGGGGCGGGCATGGCCGGGCTGCGGTCGCTGACCTCGACCCGCAACCGGTCCGCGGCGGCGTCCAGGACCAGTTCCAGCGGGCCGTCGCCGTGCAGCATGGCGTTGGCCACGAGTTCGGCCACCAGCAGGGCCACGTCCGCGGCGACGTCCCCGTCCGGGCCCGCGTACCAGTCGCCGAGGGCGCTCAGGGTGAACGTCCTGGCGTGGGCGACCGGTTTGGGGAGCCCGGCCAGGGTCAGCCGCCGGCGCTGGCCGCCGGGGGGCAGCGCGGGCCCGGTCCGGTGGGGATCACCGTCCAGGGTTCCCCGGCTCATCGTCATGTGAGGGCACCCCTTCGGATCGACGGCGGTTGTCGCTTGGTCGGTTTCCCGGCGCTTTCGGGATTATGCACCGGCCCGGGCCCGGGTCGGGTCCGAACGGCGCGGCCCGCGCGGGACCGGCCGCAGGGGGACCCGGGCCTGCCGGGCTCAGGCCGTCAGGGCCGCCTCGACCGACGGGTGCAGGGAGAACACCGCCTGGGCGCCGGTCAGTTCGAGCACCCGCATGACGGTGGGGGACACCGCGGCCAGGTGCAGGGCCACCCCCTCCTCCCCCGCCGCGAGGCGGGTCTTGAGCAGCAGGTTCAGGCCGGAGGAGTCGCAGAAGCCCACCTGCGCGAGGTCGATCACCAGCGCCCGGGGGCGTTGTGCGACCAGGGCGGTGAGCGCGTCGGCGGCCGGCGCGAGCGTCTCGATGTCGAGGTCGCCCTCCAGTGCGCACACCAGCGCGCCGCCGGCGCCGGGGCGGGTCCGCACCGCGGGCTCCGTCCGGGGCGCGGCGGCCGCCAGGACGGTGTCCCGCCGGTCGTCGTCGGATGGCATCATCGTCGTCCCCTCCATGTCCGTGCCCTCCGACCTTAGGGAGGTCGCGCCCGTCGGCCAAGCAGGGGGGCGTGAACCGGCCCCGCTCCGGGCGGTTTCCCCGCGGCGCACGGTCAGGAGTCCTCCAGGCCCTCGCGCAGGCGTCGCAGGGTGCGGCTCAGAAGCCGGGAGACGTGCATCTGGGACAGCCCGAGGCGTTCGCCGATCTGGGACTGCGTCAGGTCCTCGCAGAAGCGCATCGAGAGGATGCGGCGTTCGCGCTCGGGCAGCGCGGCGACCAGCGGTTTGAGCGCCACCAGGTCCTCGACGAGGGCGAGGTCCCGGTCGTCCTCGCCGAGGCGCTCGCCCAGGGGGCCGGGGCGGTCGTCGTCGTCCGTGCCGGTGTCCAGGGAGCCCGCGGTGTGCGCGTTGGCGGCGGTCATGCCCTCGATCACCTCCTCCGGGGAGAGTCCCAGGCGGTCGGCGAGTTCGGCCACGGTGGGTGCGCGGTCCAGCTCCTGCGCCAGGTCCTCCTGGGCCCGGGCCAGGGTGATCCGCAGTTCCTGGAGGCGGCGCGGGACGTGGACGGCCCAGGTGGTGTCGCGGAAGTGGCGGCGGATCTCGCCGAGGACGGTCGGCACGGCGAAGGTGGTGAACTCGACGCCCAGGCCGGGGTCGAAGCGGTCGATGGCCTTGATCAGACCGACCGCGCCGACCTGCAGCAGGTCCTCCTGGGGCTCGCGGTGCGTGTGGAAGCGGCGGATCGCGAACCGCACCAGGGACAGGTTCATCTCCACCAGGGTGGCGCGGACGTAGGAGTACTCGCGCGTCCCCTCCTCCAGGGCGGCGAGGCGGCGCAGCAGCACCCGGGTGAGCTCCCGCGCGTCGGCCGGGGCGATCTGCCGCGGGTCGTCGACCGCGGCGAGTTGCGGCGGCAGCAGGTCCCGTGGCGCCGCGTCGGGCACGGCCGGACGGGACGACGGGGCGCCCGTCGACGGATCGGCGGAAACGGGCAGTTCACCAGTGGGCGTGACCATCGGATTCCCTTCCTCGTGTCGGCACGGTCGAACGCCCCGGATACCCGGTGCCCGCCGATCGATGCGGCCTCCCGGGGTGGAGGTTTCGTGAAACCCGTCCGCGAGGCGGGCGGGTGGTCGGCGAACCGCCCGCCCCGGCGCCGTACCCACTGGTACGTACCTGCCGCGCTCCCGGACGCCGTCAGGCCGTGGGGTGGTGGAGCTTGCGGGCGGCGGTGCGGATGGCCAGCGTGTACGGGGTGTCGAGGGCGCGGGTGGAGGCGTCGAGTTCGTCGAAGGGCACCAGGGCCCGGTGGGTGTCGTCGGTGGCCTGGGTCCAGGCGGTCCAGGCGTTGTGGACGTCCTCGTCGGTGACCGCTTCGCCCTTGGCCTGGAGCAGGACGGCGTAGATGCGGAACAGGTCGTCGGAGCCCGCGGGAGGTCTCGCCTCCGTGGGCAGGCAGTCGCGGATCAGGTCGGCGATCGGGTCGAGGTGGCTCATGGGGACAGTGTGCCGCTGACCAGGGTGCCGGTGAGGAGGATCAGGTGGGCCGCCGCGAAGACGACCGGCACGGCCCGCTCGGTGGTGCCGAGTTCGGTGTACTGCTTGTGCCAACGGCCGCGGCGGGAGGCGTTCCTGAGGGTGTCCCACTCGTCGGTGTAGATCCGCGCCGCGAGTTCGTCCTCCAGGGCGTTGATGACCTTGAACTTGGCGGCGTTGAGGTCCCGGTAGCTGCGCAGCTGCATCCACCAGGCGACGGAGAGGGTGATGCCGGCCAGCGCCACGGCCGTCGGCACCCACCACGGGGACTCGGAGAGCCGGGGTATGCCGAATCCGATCAGGGTGACCAGGGCGGTCTGCACGGACAGGAAGAAGGTGTTCGCGGTGCCCCGGCGGGCCGAGACGCGGTCGGCCATCTCCACGGCGAGCTTGTAGAGCTCCAGCAGTTCGCTCGGTCGGTCCGGCGGCGGCGGCACGGTCATCGCGGCTCCCTCGGTCGGGCGGGGCGGGCGAGACGGCGGGGGCGAACCGTTCGGGCACGGTGGCGCCCCGCCGTCACTGATGCGACGTCACTTCCCTTGCGGCGGGGCGTTCTACCGGCCGCGCGGGACCGGTCCGGCGACCGTGCGGCTCACGGCTCAGGCCGCGGGGACGGGCTCCAGGCGGTAGGCGTCGCCGTGGGTGCGGACGCGGCCGGCGGTGGGCGGGGCGAAGTGGGTGCCCAGCAGGAGGGTCCCGGTGTCGGCGAGCGAGGCGAGCAGGTCGTGGCGGGTGGCCCGGGAGCGCTCGGGGTCGATGTCGACGCAGGCGCCGACGCCGGGGTGGGCGAGCTGGACGGGGTGGTGGACGCAGTCGCCGGTGATCAGCGCGGTGCGGCCGCCGCTGGTCAGTTCGACGGCGACGTGGCCCGGGGTGTGGCCGGGGGTGGGCAGCAGGCGCAGGCCGGGGGCGACGGCGAGGCCCTCGGCGGGGACGTCGAGGACGTCGAGCAGGCCGGCCTGCTCGACCGGGAGGACGGAGTCCTCGAACATCTGCCGGCGCGCGTCCTCCATCGGGTATCCGGCCCAGAACTCCCGCTCGGTGCGGGAGGTGAGGTAGCGGGCGCCGGGGAAGGTGGGGACCCAGCGGCCGTCCACGCTGCGGGTGTTCCAGCCGACGTGGTCGGCGTGCAGGTGGGTGAGGATCACCAGGTCGACGGCGTCGGCGGGGAAGCCGGCGGCGGCCAGGCGCTGCTCGTAGTCGGTGTCCAGGTCGTGCCAGGCGGGGTTGGCGCGCTGCTTGCCGTTGCCGATGCCGGTGTCGACGAGGACGCGCAGGCCGCCCACGGTGAACGCGAAGGTGTGGCTGGCCAGGCGCAGCGTGCCGTCCGGGTCGGCGAAGTGGGGGTGCAGCCAGTCCTGACCGGTCACCAGCTCGGGGGTGGCGTCGGGCAGGAGCCAGGGGCCGGTCTCGCGGGGCAGGGCGATCTCGTCGATGCGGTGGACGGTGATGTCGCCGACGGTCCAGGTCGGGGCGGATGCGGATGCGGATGCGGGAGCGGGGGTGGCGGCGGGGGCGGACATGGGCTGCTCCTTCGGTGCGGGCGGCGGTCGGCGGGTGCCGGACCGATCTAAACGCAACGCGTTTGCGTTAGGAAGACGGTAGAACCTACAGTCACCTAAAGCAAACCGTTAGCTTTTGGAAGGGGAGGACCCATGCCCACCGACGACCTCACCCCGCCGGAGGCGGCCCGCCAGGCCGCCCGCGCCGGCGTCCCGCTGCCCGCCGACCGGCACGCCGCGGTCGCGGCCACCGCCGAGCACATCCGCTCGGTGGTCGCCGTCCTGCGGGAGCTGGACCTCGCGGACACCCCGCCGGCCGCCGCCTACCGCGCGGTGCCCGACCACGGCACGGAGGTGGCGTGATGCAGCCGTACGAGCTGTCACTGGCCGCCGCCGCGCGGGAGATCGGCGCCCGGCGCCTGTCCCCCGTCGACCTGGTGGAGTCGGTCCTCGACCGCATCGAGCACGTCGAGCCCGGCCTCGGCGCCTACGCCGAGGTCACCGCCGAACGGGCGCGCGAGGGGGCGCGCGAGGCGGAACGGGAGATCGCCCGCAGCGGGCCGCGCGGGCCGCTGCACGGCGTCCCGGTCGCCCTCAAGGACCTGATCGACGTCGCGGGACTGGCCACCGGGGC
The DNA here is from genome assembly GCF_044541955.1 of Kitasatospora sp. NPDC085464. NCBI lineage: Bacteria > Bacillati > Actinomycetota > Actinomycetes > Kitasatosporales > Streptomycetaceae > Kitasatospora > Kitasatospora sp. NPDC085464. Next base: position 9,022 of record NZ_JBITTM010000042.1, on the reverse strand, counting down.
CGGCTCCCTGGTCCGCGAGGGCCACCGCGCGGACGCCGACGCCACCGTGACCGCCCGGCTCGCGGCGGCCGGCGCCGTCCTCGTCGGCAAGACCCACACCCACGAGTTCGCGTACGGCCTGGTCACCCCGCGGACCCGCAACGCCTGGGACCGCGAGCGGATCGCCGGCGGCTCCAGCGGCGGCTCGGCGGCCGCCGTGGCCGCGGGCGCGGCACCCTTCACCCTGGGCACCGACACCGGCGGGTCGATCCGGGTGCCCGCCGCGCTCAACGGCGTCGTCGGCCTCAAGCCCACCTACGGGCTGATCCCCCGCCACGGCGTCACCCCGCTGTCCTGGTCGCTGGACCACGTCGGACCGCTCACCCGCACCGCCGAGGACGCCGCCCTCGTGCTGGCCGCCCTGGCCGGCCACGACCCGCGCGACCCCGCCTCGCTCGACGTCCCCGCCCCCGACCACCGGCCCCACCCGGACGACGACCTGACCGGCCTTCGCGTCGGCGTGCCGCGCACCTACTACTTCGACCGCGTCACCGAACCGGTGGAGAGCGCCGTCCGCCGGGCCCTCCGACACCTGGCGGAGCTCGGCGCCACGCTCGTCCCGGTCGACATCCCGCTCACCCGCTACATCCGGGCCACCCACTGGGGCCTGATGGTCCCCGAGGCGACCGCCTACCACGAAGCCGCCCTGCGCTCGGCGCCCGAACGCTACGGGGAGGACGTCCGCGTCCTGCTGGAAGCCGGGGCGCTGATGAGCGCCACGGACCACCTGCGCGCCCAGCGCGCCCGGACCCTCATGCGGCAGGAGTGGGCGCGGCTGTGGGAGCAGGTCGACGTGATCGCCGCCCCGGCCGTCCCGATGACCGCCGTGCCGGCCGGCCAGGAGAGCGTCGAGTGGCCCGACGGCACCACCGAGAGCGTCCCCGACGCTTACGTCCGGCTGTCCGCCCCCGCCAACATCACCGGCGCACCCGCCCTGTCCCTGCCCGTCGGCCACGACCCGGCCGGGCTGCCGATCGGCATGCAGCTGCTCGCCCGCCCCCTGGGCGAACGCACCCTGCTGCGGGTCGCCCAGGCCCACGAGCGCACCCGCCCGGTCCGCACCCTCGCCCCGGCCGCCGGCTGACGGGCCCGGGCGGGGCCGCGGGAACCGGACCGGGCGGGGAGAGCCGGGCGGCCGGGGGTGGCGCCGGACCGGGCTAAACGCAACGGCTGCGCTTTAAGATGGCCCCATGAGTGGCAGGCAGATGGTGCGCCCCGGCGGGCGCAGCGCCCGGGTCCAGGCGGCGGTGCACACCGCCGTGCGCGAGCTGCTGGCGGAGGCGGGCCGGGACGGGCTGACGGTGCCGATGGTCGCCCAGCGGGCCGGGGTCACCCCCTCGACGGTCTACCGCCGCTGGGGCGACCTGCAGGAGCTGCTGTCGGACGTCGCGGTGGAGCGCCTGCGGCCCGACACCGCGCCGGCGGACCACGGCGACCTGCGGCGCGACCTGACGGCCTGGGCCGAGCAGTTCCTCGACGAGATGGCCTCCCCCGCGGGCCGCGCCTACGTGCGCGACGCCCTGCTCGGCGACCCGGACGGCGGCAACGCCGGCCGGTGCTCGGCCTACGCCGCCGACCAGCTCGACACCCTGTTCGCCCGCGCCCGCGAACGCGGGGAGCAGCCGCCCGGGGTCGAGGAGGCGATGGACCGCGTCGTCGCCCCGTTGATGTACCGGATCCTCTTCCGCCCGGCCGGGCTCGACGCCGCGTACGCCGGCCGGCTGGTCACCGTCCTCCTCGACGCCTGACCCGCCGCCGGCCGGGGACGCGTACCGCGCCCGGCCGGGGTCAGCAGGGCCCCCGGCCGTACACCCCGGCCGTCGCCGTCGCCGTGGCCGTGGCCCGCGCCGGCGTGGCCGCTGCCGCTGCCCCGGGGGCCGCCGTGGCCGGGAGGGCCCGCAGGGCCGCCAGGGCGCCCGCCTCGCCCTCGCCGTACTGGTGGGCGCGGGCGGCGCGGACGGCGGCTTCGAGGTGGAGGGCGGCTTCCTCCGGGTGGCCGGTGGCGGCGAGGGCGCGGCCGTAGAGGGTCTGCAGCAGGACGCGGCGGGCGGCGGGGAAGGGCGGTTCGGCGACGGCCAGGCCGCGGGAGGCGTGGTGGGCGGCGTCCTCGGGGGCGCCGGCGCTCAGGCACTCCTGGGCGAGGTGCTGGCGGGCGAGGGCGACCAGGTCCGCGCGCCCGGCCCGCTCGGACAGCGAGAGGGCGCGCACCAGCAGGCCGCGGACCCGCGCGTTGGGACCGTAGCGGCCGAGGGCGACGGCCAGGTTCATCAGGGCGACGGCCTGGGCGGTGCCGTCACCGGCCCGGGCGGCGAGGTCGGGGGCGCGTTCCAGGTGGACGAGGGCCTGCTCGTGGCGGCCCTCCTCCAGCAGGACCCAGCCGAGCAGGGCGCGGGCGCGGGACTGGGCGGCCGGGTCGTCGTCGGCCTCGGCGGCGGCCAGGCCGTGTTCGAGCAGCGGCACCCAGCCGTCCCGGACCTGCCACACGATCAGCGGCCACTGCAGCAGGACCAGGCGCCAGGCCCGGTCGTGCAGTCCGGCCGCGACCGCCGCCTCGACCGCGCCGCGCAGGGTGTCGCGCTCGGCGGCGTACCAGGCGAGCGCGCTCGCACGGTCCGGGAAGGGGCGGACGTCGGCGGGGCGCCGGGTGCCGGGCGGCAGGGTGCAGCAGGGTTCGCTGCCCGGTTCGGCGGCGTCGCAGGCGGCGACCAGGGTGTTCAGCAGGTGGTCGAGCAGGCGCGGCAGCACCTCGTCGTCGACGTCGCCGGGCAGGCTGCGGGCGTAGAGGCGGACGAGGTCGTGGAGGGCGTAGGCGTCGCGGCCGATCTCGACGAGGAGGTGGGCGGTGGCGAGCCGGCCGAGGGCGCCGGAGGCCTCGGCGGGGCTGCAGTCGGCGAGGGCGGCGGCGGTGCGGCTGTCGAGGGTGGTGCCGGTGTGGGTGCCGAGGCGGTGGAACATCCGGCGGGCGGAGCCGGGCAGGTGCTGGACGGTGAGGGCGAGGGCGGCGGCGACGCTGGTGTCCTCGACGTCGAGGATGCCCAGCCGGCCCTGTTCGTCGGCCAGTTCGTCGGCGAGGCCGGCCAGGTCGCGGGCCGGGCCGGTGGCGACGCGGGCGGCGGCCAGGCGTAGGGCGAGCGGCAGGCCGTCGCACAGGCCGGCCAGGCGGGCGGCGGCTTCGGGTTCGGCGGCGACCAGGTCGGCGCCGAGGGTGGCGGCGAGCAGGGTGACGGCCTGTGGCGGTGACAGTTCGGCGAGCGGGACGGGGCGGGCGGCGTCGGAGGCGACCAGGCCGCCGAGCCGGTCGCGGCTGGTGACCAGGGTGATGCAGCCGTCGCCGTCGGGCAGCAGCGGGCGGACCTGGTCGGAGCGGCGGGCGTTGTCCAGGACGATGAGCATCCTGCGCTCGGCGGTCAGTTCGCGGTAGCGGGCGGCCAGGGCTTCGGGGGTCGCGGGCATCTGCTCGGCGGGCAGGCCGAGGCCGAGCAGCAGTTCGCGCAGGACGGCGGGGGTGGAGCGTTCGGGCAGCGGGCTGTGGCCGCACAGGTCGACGAACAGCCGGCCGTCGGGGAAGTCGCCTTGGCGGCGGTGGGCCCAGTACAGGGCGAGGGTGGTCTTGCCGACGCCGGCGCCGCCGGTGACGACGGCGATCGCGCCGGGGCCGGCGGTGGCCCGGTCGAGCGCGGCCAGTTCGTCCTCCCGGCCGGAGAAGCCGCGCGGGCGGCGGGGGAAGGGCCAGGGCGTGGCGCGCGGCGGGCGGGGCGCGGGGGCCGGCCCGGCGGCGGCGGGGACGGGGACGGGCGGCGCGACCGGGGCGGCCGGGGCGGGAGTGGCCGGGGTGGCCGGGGCAGGGGTGGGTGCGGGGGCGGCGGTGCCGCGTACGGGCTCCAGGGCGGGTGCGGCGGTGCCCCGTACGGGCGCCGGGGTGTCGGCGCAGGACGGGCCGCCGACGGTGGGCACCCGCGGCGGCGGGACCCGGCCGGGCCGCAGGGCGGCGGCGTCGGTGCGCAGCAGGGAGTCGTAGGCCTCGACGAGTTCGGGGCCGGGGTCGATGCCCAGTTCCTCGGCCAGGGCCCGGCGGGTGCGGTGGAACCAGTCGAGCGCCTCCGAGCGCCGTCCGGCCCGGCCGAGCGCCAGGACGAGCGCGGTGACCAGCGGTTCGCGCAGCGGGTTCATGGTGGCCTCGGTGGACAGCACGCCGGCCGCCGCGCCGTGGTCGCCGAGCCGGCCGTGGGCGCGGGCCAGTTCCTCGACGGCGGCGAGGCGCAGTTCCTCCAGGGCGTGCGCGGCGCACTGCAGCGGGACGCTGGGGGCGGTGCCGGCGAGTGCGGGGCCGCGCCACAGCGCCAGTGCTTCCTGGAGCGCGGCGATCGTGTCGGCGGTGTCGGGGGTCGACCGGGCGGAGCGCAGGAGGTGTTCGAAGCGGGCGGTGTCCACCGCGAGTTCGGGCACCCGCAGCTGGTAGGCGCCGCCGTCGGTGACCAGTTCGACGCCGCCGTCGGGCGCGCCGTGCGCGGCGAGCAGGGCGCGCAGGCCCGATATGTGGTTGTGGATGACGGTGCGTGAGTGCCGGGGCGGTTCCTCGTCCCAGAGGGTCTCGGTGAGGCGGTCGACGGTGACCGGCGCGCCGGGGTTCAGCAGCAGCATGGCCAGCAGGCTGCGGCGCTTGGCGGACCCGGTCGGCAGCTCCCGACCGTCCGGGGCCACCGCGGCCACCGAGCCCAGCAGTCGGAAATCCAAGACCCGCCCCTCATTCATGTGACAAGCATATGACGACGGACGGCATGTCGATCACGGGAGCCGCCCGGGCGGCGGGACGCCGCCCGCCGGATGACCGAAGCGTGCGCGGTGATCCGTCCCGGCCGCCAGCGGTCCCGGGCGGTCCGGGACGCCGGAACGCCCGGGCAGGCTCTGACCAGGCATGATGCCGGGCCCCTGGAACGCACGGACGGGACGCGGCGATTCGGCGGAACACCCGGCGGCCACCAGAATGGTGCGGAACATTACCCGGAAGTACAGAGAAAGCGATACCTCATCATGGATCTCGGCGTGCGCTGGAAGCTGCACGGTGACGGGCGCACGCCCGCACCGGGGGCGGTGGTCCGCCCCGACGAACGGCTCTCCTGGCCCCGTACCGCAGGACTGGGCGCCCAGCACGTGGTGGCGATGTTCGGGGCCAGCTTCGTGGCGCCCGTCCTGATGGGGCTCGACCCGAACCTCGCGATCATGATGTCGGGCGTGGCGACCGTGATCTTCCTGCTGGCCACCCGCGGCCGGGTGCCCAGCTACCTGGGCTGCTCGCTGTCCTTCGTGGGCGTCGCCGCGGTGATCCGGGCGCAGGGCGGCACCAGCGCGACGGTGACCGGCGCGGTGTTCGTCGTGGCCGCGGTGCTGTTCCTGGTGGGCCTGGCGGTCCAGCGGTTCGGGGCGCGGATCATCCACGCGGCGATGCCGCCGATCGTCACCGGCGCGGTCGTCATGCTGATCGGCTTCAACCTGGCCCCGGTGACGGCCTCGACGTACTGGCCGCAGGACCAGTGGACGGCCCTGCTGGTGATGTTCTTCACCGGGCTGGCCGTGGTGGGCCTGCGCGGCTTCTGGTCGCGGGTGGCGATCTTCCTGGGGCTGGTCTTCGGGTACGGGATCTCCTGGCTGTTCGACCGGGTCTTCGGGAAGATCCACTCGGTGGACGCGAGCGGCCACCTGACCGACCACTGGCGGCTGGACCTGTCGGGCGTCGGCAACGCCGACTGGGTCGGCCTGCCCACCCTGCACGGCCCGTCCTTCCAGTGGTCCGCGATCCTGGTCGCGCTGCCCGTGGTGATCGCGCTGGTCGCGGAGAACGCCGGACACGTCAAGGCCGTCGGCGAGATGACGGGCGCGAACCTGGACGACAAGCTGGGCACCGCGATCTCGGCGGACGGCGTGGCCTCCATGCTCTCCACCGCCGTCGGCGGCCCGCCCAACACCACGTACTCGGAGAACATCGGCGTGATGGCCGCGACCCGGGTCTACTCCACCGCCGCGTACTGGGCGGCGGCCGGCTTCGCCCTGCTGTTCGGCATCTGCCCGAAGTTCGGCGCCGTCGTCGCCGCGATCCCCGGCGGAGTACTGGGCGGCATCACCGTCATCCTGTACGGCATGATCGGCCTGCTCGGCGCACAGATCTGGACCAAGTCCGGGGTGGACCTGCGCAATCCGCTCAACCTGGTGCCGGCCGCGGCGGGCATCATCATCGGCATCGGCAACGTGACGCTGAAGTTCACCGACACCTTCAGCCTCAGCGGCATCGCCCTCGGCACCCTGGTGGTCATCACCGGCTACCACGCGCTGCGGGCGCTCGCCCCCGCCCACCTCAAGACGCAGGAGCCGCTGCTGGACGAGGGCACCTCCTCGTACGACGAGCAGGCCGCCGAGGGCGGCAGCTGACGGCTCGCGAGGACACGGGCGGAAGTGGCCCCGGGGTTACTTCCGCCCGTGTTTCCGCCTGGTCCGCGGGCCCGACGGATGGTCGAATCGCTGCGTACGCCCACGCCGACCGTCCGACCCCCGGGAGAGGCATGTCCGACCTGACCGACCGCCGCAAGCTCGCCTACGGGAGCGTGGCAGCCGCCGTGCTCGCACTCTCCTGGGCCTCGGTGACCCCCAGCAGCGCGGCGGGGCAGGTCCTGTGGACCCCGAACACCGGCAAGGGGGCGTCCTCCTTCGCCGCCGTGCAGTGCGCCTCGGGCAACTTCAAGGTCGTGAACGACGCCGCCAAGGGCAAGGTGTGGCGGGCCTACCAGGCCGCCGGGCAGGAGCGCTGCGAGACGCTGAGCCCCGACCTGAAGAAGGGTGACACCTTCTACCTGGGCTGGTCGTCCAAGGTGGACATCAAGGACGCCAACAGCCGGTACGTCTTCCAGCTGAAGTGCGACCCCAGCACGGACACGGCCAACCACCCGATCGAGATCGACGCGACCAACGGCCGCATCCGGCTGCAGGAGTGGGACACCGACCACGTCTCGCACACACTGTGGACCGCCCCGACGGCCAACGGCCAGTGGCATTCCTACGCGCTGAAGATCCGCCTGGGCCGCACCGACGGAACGATCGACTTCTGGTTCGACGGCAAGAAGCAGACCTTCACCACCGGCTCGGGCACCTTCAAGGGCACCACCTGGGACGGCAACCGCAACTACCTCAAGTGGGGCTCGTACCACGAGTCCACGGGCGACGCCACGAACACCTTCACCAGCCCGGTGATGGCGACCACGCTGGAAGCCGCCACCGCCGGCTCGTAAAGGGGGGCGCGGAAACGTCCGCAGGCCCGGACCGCATGTGGGAGCGGCCCGGGCCTGCGGCATGTCAGGCCTGCTCGTGCTCCGCTTTCCACTCCCGCGTCCGGCGCTGCATCTCCTCCAGCATGGCCATGGTCTCGGGGTAGACCGGGGCCGTGCTCTCTGCGACAACCAGCGGCAGCTGCCGTGCCGCCGGGAGCAGTTCGTCGTAACGAGGATCCCCCGGAACGAACTTGTGCCACCCGTCGTAGAAGAACCCCTCCGGCGCCTTTCCGCCGTACCGCTGCCAGATCGTGACGCCATCGGCATCAAGCATCGGGTTCCCGGTGACGTGATAGGTCTCGGAATCAGAATGCTCGCTCAAAGTAACCCTCCGGAATCTGCGCCGCCCCGCGGCTTGCGCGGCATTACCTGCGAACAAACCGGTCCCACGGAGGCTCCGCTACTGCCCGGCGTCCCGCTCGCGTGTCTTGCGCCGCATCTCCTTCAGCTTGGCCAAGGTCTCGGGGTGTACCGGGGCCTTGCTCTCCGCGACGACCAGCGGATACTGCCGTGCCACCGGAAGCAGCTCGTCGTAGCGCGGATCCCCCGGCACGAACTTGTGCCACCCGTCGTAGAAGAAACCCTCCGGAGCCTTTCCGCCGTACTGCTGCCAGATCGTGACGCCATCGGCGTCGAGCCTCGGGTGCCCGGTGACGTGGTAGCTCTCAGATTGCTCAGAATGCTCGCTCAAAGTAACCCTCCAGAATCTGCGCCGCCACGCGGTCGCCGTAAGTGAATTGGTCCAGCGTCCCTGCAGTCCAGTGATTGAACGCCTCGGCGAAGTACTCGTGCGACTGGCGACGGTACTCATCCAAATGTGGATTGTTGCCGATCCGGTCCAGGGCCTGCTGTCGCACATGCAGCCACTCCGGCTGGCGACTCAAATTGCCGTAGGCCTCATCGACCGCGTGCCCGAACTCATGGACCGCAACACTAGTGGGTGTCTCGGCAGTTGAATTGACCAGGAGTCTACGCTGGCCGGGTACGTACATACCAGGTATGTATTCTGCCGGCGACGTGCCTCCGACCGGGTTCACGCCGGCGAGATGATAGCCGCCCGGAAGCTGCGTGATGGGCCTGGGGCCGATGCTGACCCCGCCGCCCGGCACCTCTTTCAGATGCTCCCAGACCTTGTCGAAGATAGGGCCCGGCACGCGTGCCAGCTCCGTTTCCACCTTGTCGATGCTCGGGTGATCCTCGATGTACTCAAGCGGCACCTTGCCGGGCATCGGCAGCTCGACTGGCTTGGCATGCCTCGGGCCGCGTGGAACGTTCTCGCCGGGACGTCCGCGCGGTCCTGCCGCGCCGCCGGCGGCGCCGACGACGACGTCGAGGGGCATGACGGGCCCGGTCTTGAACTCGGCGTCGTAGCCGATGCTGAGGCCGGCGCCGGTGATCATGCGCCCGGGGACGGTGTCGGCGGCGTTGGCGGCCTTGGCCAGGCCGGCGAGGACGACCGACGCGCTCTCGGCGCGCTCGGCGGCGTTGACGACGACGCGGCCGCCGGCGCCGAGGCCGCCGCCGGCCGCACCCATGATGCCGCCGGTCTCGGCCGAGTCGGCGGCCTCGGTGAGGCTGTAGCCGCCGTCACCGAAGAACTCCACCCGGATCGGCTGAGCCACGGCGACGTCCACGGCGATCGCCTCGACCGCACCGAACACGGCACC
>NZ_JBITTM010000041.1:0-92660 GCF_044541955.1 Kitasatospora sp. NPDC085464 | reverse complement strand
CCTTCCGGAATTCGCCATCATATCGTGGAGAGATCTTTTCCGGAAGGCCTTTCCGATTCCGGTGCGGTCACGTTTTCGTCGGCGGGATTCCGCTCGGCCCGGCGCAGCGCCCCGGCGCTCAGGAGCAGGGCGAGGGCGAGGGCGGTGACCAGGCCGAAGGAGGCGGTCAGCGAGGTGGCCTGGGCGAGGGTGCCGATGACCGCGGGGGCGATCAGGCCGGAGGTGTAGGTGACGGTGGCGACGCCCGCGATGGCCTGGCTGGGGTTGCTGCCGATCCGGCCGGCGGCGGCGAAGGCGAGCGGGACGATGACGGCGATGCCGACGCCGATCAGCGCGAAGCCGGGGATGGCGAGGGCGGGGCGGTCGGCGGCGACCACCAGCAGGCCGCCGACGGTGGCGACGGCTCCGCCGATCCGGGTGGTCCGGACGGCGCCGAGGCGGCGGATCGCCGCGTCCCCGGCGAGGCGGCTGACGGCCATGGTGAGCGAGAAGGCGGTGTACGAGGCGGCGGCGACGGTGGCCGAGGCGCCGGTGACGTCCCGCAGGTAGACGCCGCTCCAGTCCATCGAGGCGCCCTCGGCGAAGACCGCGCAGAAGCCGACCAGCCCGATCACCAGCGAGCTGCGCGGCGGCAGCGCGAACCGCGGCGGTTCCTGGGCGTCCTCGTGCGCCCGTAGGTCGGGCAGGCCTCGGCAGACCGGCTGGGCGAGCGCGAGCAGGACCAGTGCGGTGACGGCCAGCTGCAGCCGGGCGTCGAGGGCGAGGTGGGCGGCGAGGATGCCGAAGCCGGAGGCCAGCAGGCCGCCGGCGCTCCACATGCCGTGCAGGCCGGACATGATCGAGCGGCCGAGGCGCTCCTCGATCTCCACGCCCTGCGCGTTCATCGCGACGTCCGCCATCCCGGCGGTGGCTCCGTACGCCAGCAGCGCCACGCACAGCAGCGGCAGGGAGGGGGCGAGCGCGGGCAGGGCGAGGGCCAGGCACCAGAGCGAGAGCAGGCCGCGCACCGCGGCCCGGCCGCCGTACCGGTGGACGAAGCGGCCGGCCAGCGGCATGGCGAGGGAGGAGCCGATGGCGGGCATGACCAGGGCCAGGCCGAGCTGTCCGGTGGACAGGTCCAGGCGGTCCTGGAGCCACGGGATGCGGGTGACGAAACTGCCGCTGACGGCGCCGTGCACGCCGAAGACCAGGGCGATGCTCGCCCGGGCCCGGCGCGGGGCGGTCAGCGGTCGCGGCGGTGGCGCGGTGGTGCGGTTCATCGGCGTTCCCTCCCGGTCGCGCGGTGCGGGGCGCGACGGTGCCCTGTGGGTGGCCTTGTCGGTAGTCAAGCGCAGGTGCGCGCAGGACGGGCCGCGCGGCGGAGGCGCGACCGGCCGGCGACGGTTCGATAAACTATCAGGAAGGGACCCTGATAGAAACACTCTGGAAGGATGAGCGGCCATGACCACCGCGCGTACGGCCACGCCGAGCACCGCCCGGGCGATCAACGACCGGCTGGCGCTCAACCTCCTGCTCGAACAGGGCCCCCTGACCGCGACCGAGCTGCGCGACCTCACCGGCCTGTCCCGGCCGACCGTCGCCGACCTGCTCGACCGCCTCCAACGCACCGGCCTGGTGGCCGTCGTCGGCGAACGCGGCGAACAGCGGCGCGGCCCCAACGCCCGGGTCTACGCACTCGTCGCCTCCCGCGCGCACATCGCCGCCTTCGACGTGCGCGCCGGCGGCGTCAGCCTGGTCGTCGCCGACCTCGCCGGGCAGGCCCTCGCCACCGCCGAGATCCCGGTCGAGGGCGCGGGCGGGCCCGGCACCGCCGCGGTGATCACCACGACCCTGCTGGAGACCGCGCGCGGCGCCGGCGTCGAGCGGCTGCACACCGTCGCGGTCGGCGCCCCCGGGCTGGTCGACCCCGCCACCGGGCGGCTGCAGAGCACCGGCAACCTCCCCGCCTGGCACGCCGAACTCCTCGCCGCACTGGAGCAACTGCCCGGCGCCGACGTGATCCTGGAGAACGAGGTCAACCTGGCCGGGCGGGCCGAGTACCGGGTCGGCGCCGCGCGCGACCGCGACACCTTCGTGCTGATGTGGCTCGGCCACAGCGTCGGCGCCGCCGTCATCCTGGACGGGCGGCTGCGCCGCGGCTTCTCCGGCGGCACCGGCGAGATCTGCTTCCTGCCCGTCCCCGGGACCGTCGGGCTGCCCAGCGCCGACAGCTGCGAGGGCGGCTTCCACGACCTGGTCGGCAGCGCGGCGATCTGCGACCTCGCCCGCGCGCACGGGCTGCCCGCCGCCCCGGCCGGGGACGCCGCCGCGGCCGAGGCCGTCGTCCGGGCGGCGGTCGCGCCCGGGGCCGGCGAGGCCGACGGGCGCTTCCTGGACGAGCTGGCCGAACGGATCGCCATCGGCACGGCGAGCGTCTGCGTGGTGCTCGACCCCGGCTGTGTGGTGCTCGGCGGGGAGATCGGCCGGGCCGGCGGCGCCGAACTCGCCGGCCGGGTGGAGCGGCGGCTCGCCCGGCTCTCGCCGCTCAGCACCGAGGTGCGGGCCGGCACGGCGGGCGGCGGCGCGGTGCTCGCCGGGGCGGTGCTGACCGCGGGGGACGCGGTGCGGCGGGACCTCTTCGGCGAGCCGTAGCGCCCGTGCCCGAACCCCCGTCGCCCCGCGGGCGAGGCGGCGGACGGGCGCCGGCCGCTCCGCGCACCCGACCCGGCGGCCCCGGCTTTCCCGCCGCCGCACCCGGTACGGCAGGATGGCGGCGGGGCCGCGCACCGCCGGAGACCCCGGTGCTCCGAAGCCCCCCGAAGTCCCCGAAGTCCTTCGAACCACCGTCAGGAGTCGCTCATGGGCCAGCCCGAGGCGCCGGCCAACCCGTACCGCATCGGAGAGGCCGCGGCGCTGCTCGGCGTCAGCGCCGACACCATGCGGCGCTGGGTGGACGCCGGGCGGCTCGCCGCCACGCGGGACGAGCACGGTCACCGGATCATCCCCGGCGCCGAGCTCGCCGCCTTCGCCCGCGAGCTGGCCCGGCCGGAGAACGCCGAGGCCGAGGGCCGCCCGTCCTCGGCCCGCAACCGCTTCCCGGGGATCGTCACCGACGTGCTGCTCGGCGACGTGGCCGCCCAGGTGGAGATCCAGGCCGGGCCGTTCCGGGTGGTGTCGCTGATCAGCCGGGAGTCGGCGGAGGAGCTGAACCTGGTCCCCGGCGCACCCGCCACGGCGGTCATCAAGTCCACCAACGTGATGATCGAACGGCGCTGACGCCGCACCGACGAGTCCCGGAACCGCAACGAGAGGCCCGGATGCCACACCTGCCGACCACCCCGAGCGCGAGCACCGATCGCCGCCCCCGGGTGCTGGCCGTCGCCCACCGCGGCGACCCCTACCGGTACCGCGAGAACACCCTGCCCTCCGTCGAGTCCGCGCTGGCCGCCGGCGCCGACGCCGTCGAGGTGGACGTCCAGCTCACCCGCGACCGGGTGCCCGTCCTGCTGCACGACCGCACCCTGGAACGGCTCTGGGGAGACTCCCGGTCGATCGACCGGGTCACCACCGAGCAGCTGGACGCTTTGCGGCAGGGCCCGCTCGCCGTCCCCACGCTCGTCGAGGCGATCAAGGCGGTGAGCGGCTTCGACGGCCGCCGGCTGCTCATCGACCTGGACGAGCCCGGCCCGGCCGCCGCGACCTGGTCGGTGGTCACCGAGCTCGGCGCCGAGCGGCTGGTCGCCTTCTGCGGCTCCGTCACCGCCATGCTCGCCGTGCGCGAACAGACCCCGGACGCCGAGATCGCGCTCACCTGGAAGCAGCCGCGGATGCCCGTCCGCACCCTGCTGGACGACCTGCGCCCGCGCTACCTCAACCCGCCGTTCGGCCTGGTCACCCCCGCGTTCACCGCCGCCGCCGCGGACGCCGGGCTCGCCGTCTCCACCTGGACCGCCGACCGGCGCCGCACCATGCGCCGACTGCGGGACACCGGGGTCGCCTCCATCACCACCAACCGGATCGACGTGCTGCGCTCGGTGCTGGACGGCCCCCGGTGAAGGAGCCGCAGCCGGTGCTCGGCACCCGGGCGCTCGGCCGGGCCCTGCTGGCCCGTCAGCACCTGCTCGCCCGCACCGACCTGACACCCCCCGCGATGGTCCACCACCTCGGCGGCCTCCAGGCCCAGGCGGCACCCCAGCCGCCCTACCTCGGGCTGCTCGCCCGGCTCGACGGCTTCACGCCCGAAGCGCTGAGCACCCTGCTGGAGGAACGGGCGGCGGTCCGGATCGCCCTCCAGCGCGGCACCATCCACCTCGTCACGGCCCAGGACTGCCTGACCCTGCGCCCCCTGCTCCAGCCCCTCCTGGACCAGCAGCTGCGCACCACCTACGGCAAACGGCTCACCGGGCTCGACCCGGCCGCGCTCGCCGCCGAGGCCCGGGAACTGGTCGAGGAACGGCCGCGGACCTTCCAGCAGCTGGGCGCGCTGCTCGCCGGGACCCGTCCGGACCGCGACCCGGCCGCGCTCGCCCAGGCGGCCCGCTGCCTGCTGCCGCTGGTCCAGGTGCCGCCGCGCGGCCTGTGGGGGCGCGGCGGCCCGGCCGCGCACACCACCGCGGAGGCCTGGCTCGGCCGCCCGCTCGACCCGGCGCCCACCCTCGACGACCTGGTCCTGCGCTACCTCGCCGCCTTCGGTCCGGCCACCGCGGCCGACGTGAAGAAGTGGTGCGGCCTCAGCGGGCTCACCCCGGTGCTGCGCAGGCTCGCGCCGCGGCTGCTGACCTTCCGGGACGAGCAGGGCCGGCTGCTGTACGACCTGCCGGAGGCGCCCCGGCCGGACGGGGACACCCCGGCGCCGGTGCGGCTGGTCGCGCCGTTCGACAACCTGCTGCTCTCGCACGCGGACCGCACCCGGGTGCTGCCCGAGGAGTACCGGGGGCGGGTCATGACGCAGAACGGGATCGTGCTGGGCACGCTGCTGGTGGACGGGCTGGTCGCCGGATCCTGGCGGCTGACGGACGGGGAGGGCGTCGTCGTGCAGCCCTTCACGGCGCTGCGGCGGGCCGACCGGCAGGCGGCGGAGGCCGAGGCGCAGCGGGTGCTGGACTTCGCCGGCGGGGGCGCCGGCGGGAGCGGGACCGTGCGGGTCGAGGCGGCGGAGTAGCCGGGGCGGGGGCGCAGAACGGGCGGACCGTCACATTCTCTGCTGAGATGGGTCGGTTCGGACTCGATGACGATCCCCGCGGAGGTGGCCGTGTCCGTGGAGCGCCCGCCCGGTCCGCAGCCCGACCGCCGCAGGCCGTACCAGATGCTGCCGCCCGCGCTGCGGCAGGCGGCGGCCTGGTCGGCGGCCGTCATCCTGCTGATCGCCGTCGCCTCGCTGGTGGTCTTCGCACTGGTCGAGCTGCGGGCCGCGACCGTGCCGTTCATCCTGGCGCTGCTCGGCGCCTCACTGCTCTACCCCGTGGTGCCCTGGCTGGTGCGACGGGGCGTCGGGCGGGGCCTGGCCGCCGGACTCACCTGCGCGGTGCTGGTCGTCGCCGCCGGCGGGGTGATCGCCCTGCTGGTCAACTCCCTGGTGCACAGCGCCCCGCAGATCGCCGAGGCACTGCCCACGGCCGGGCGGCGGCTGGAGCAGTGGCTGGGCCCGCTGGGGAAGAAGGTCCAGCACGCCCTGAGCAACGCCAAGGGCGAGACCAACTCACTGGTCTCGACCCTGACGAACAGCGTGCTGTCCGGCCTCGGCCTGCTCACCCAGCTGATCACCGACGGGGTGCTGGCGCTGGCCCTGGTCTTCTTCTTCCTCCGCGACGGCCACCGCACCGGCGAGGCCATCCGCTCCTACCTGCCCGGGCGCAGCGCCGACACCGTCATCGCCTGCGCCGAACGGGCCTTCGAGGCGATGGCCGGCTTCATGCGCGGCACCACGCTGATCGCCCTGATCGACTCGGCCTTCATCACCATCGGCCTGCTCGCCCTGGGCGTGCCCGGCGCGCCCGGCCTCGGCGCACTGGTCTTCATGGGCGCCTACATCCCCTTCGTCGGCGCCTTCCTGTCCGGCACCGTGGCCGTGCTGGTCGCCCTCGCCGACGGGGGCCTCGGCACGGCGCTCTGGGCGCTCGGCGTGGTCCTCACCGTCCAGATGATCGAGGGCAACATCCTGCAGCCGGTCATCCAGAGCCGGACGGTCGAGCTGCACCCGGCCACCATCATGGTCGCCGTGGTCGCCGGTTCGGGCATCGCGGGCATCATCGGCGCCCTGCTCGCCGTCCCGGTCTGCGCGGCGGCCACCGGCGTCGTCTCGGTCCTGCGCGGCCTCCCGGGGCGGGGTGCGTAATCGGCTTGCCGTGGCCGGCCGGGGCGTGGCAGCATCGCTAATGCGACCAGGGTCGCGATAGTGCTCGGAGGGGTGGACGTGGAACTGTTCGAGGTGGCGGGCGAGGGTGCCGGGCCGTACGGGGTCGCCGTGGGGGCCGACGGGGCGGTGTGGTTCACGCTGGTGCACGCCGGGGAGGTCGGGCGGCTGGCGGCGGACGGCACCGTGGAGCGGTACGGGCTCGGGGCGCCGGAGTGCGGGCCCGCCGTGATCGCGGCCGGCCCCGACGGGGCGATGTGGTTCAGCCGGATGCGCGATCACCGGATCGGGCGGATCGACGCGGACGGGACGGCGAGCTCCTTCGCACTGCCGGGCGAGGGCGCCGGGCCGTACGGGATCGCCGCCGGGCCGGACGGGGCGGTGTGGTTCACCGAGATGACCGCGAACCGGATCGGGCGGATCACCGTGGACGGAGACGTGACGGAGCATCCGCTGCCGGTTCCCGGGGCGTTCCCGTCGCTGATCACCGCCGGGCCGGACGGCGCCCTGTGGTGCACGCTCAACCAGGCGGACGCCGTCGCCCGGATCACCGTGGCGGGTGAGGTGACCGTCCACCGGCTGCCCACCGGCGGAACCGCGCCGGTCGGGATCACCGCCGGGGCGGACGGCGCGCTCTGGTACGTCGGCATCGGCGGCGGGCTGGTCGGGCGGATCACCGTGGACGGCGAGGTGACGGAGCACCCGCTGGCCGACCGGGCGGCCAAACCGCACGCGATCGCGGCGGGCCCGGACGGCCGGCTCTGGTTCACCGAGTGGGGCGCCGGCCGGATCGGGGTGCTCACCCCGGACGGGCGGCTCGACGGCCACCCGATCCCGGGCGGGGGCGCCGAGCCGCACGGCATCGCCCTCGGCCCGGACGGCGCGGTGTACGCGGCGCTGGAGCGCGGTCAGATCCTCCGCCTCGACCCCGCCCGGGGTTGACGGCTCCGTCCAGGGTTGACGGCACCGTCCAGGGTTGACGGCTCCGCTCAGGGCTGACGGCGCAGCAGCTCCTCCAGGTCGGCGAGGAGGCCGAGGGCGGCGGCGCGGTCCGGGGCGGGCTCCGGGGCCGGGGTGCGGTCGGCGATCACCCGCAGGGCGGCGGCGGCCTGGCGGGCGAACATGGCCAGCAGGTCCAGCTCGGGCAGGCTCGCGCGGGCCTGCGGGGCCGGGTCCAGGACCTCCAGCACGCCGAGGACCCGGCTGCCGTGGGTGAGCGGCGCGGCCATCAGGGCCTCGGGAACGTACGCGGTGGACTCGGCGAAGTCCCGGTCGAAGGTGCGGTTCGCGCCCAGGTCGTCGACCACCATCGGCTCGCCCGAGGCGGCGACCCAGCCGGCGATGCCCCGGCCGGCCGGGAAGCGGCGGCCGACCAGGGACTCCTCGCCGCGCCCGGAGACCGCCTGGAACACCAGCTCCCCGGCCGTCTCGTCGAGCAGGCAGACCGAGCCGGCCTGGGCGCCGAAGATCGCCCGGGCGACGTCCACCACGGACTGCAGCAGCTCGCGGGCCAGCGGATCGACGGCGGGGTCAGTGCTGAGGGTCATCGGGCGCCTCCGGGGTGGGGGTGGTCGGGACCTGGACGTTGGCCGCGGTGAGGTAGAGCGCGCTCTTCAGCTGGAAGGTGGTCAGCCTCGGCCGCCGGGACAGGATGCGGGCGCAGAGCCCGGCCACGTACGGGGTGGCGAAGCTGTTCCCGGTGGTGCGGATGGTCGCCCCGCCGAGCCAGGGCACCCGGACGTTCTGGCCGGGGGCGAAGAACTCGACCGGCGGCGCCGGGTTGTACAGGTGCAGCGCCGGGTCGTCCTCCTGGTGGCTGCCCACCGAGATGACCGAGGAGAACCGCCACGGGAAGCTCTCCACCGGGGTGTTGTGGGCGGAGGCGACGATCGCGGTGCGGGCGAAGAAGGCGTCGTCGGCGATCGCGTGCAGCTCCTCCAGGAAGCGGGTCCGGGTGGTGGAGAGGCTGAGGTTGACGACGTCGAAGCCCTGCCGGACGGCCCAGCGCAGGCCTTCGATCAGCATGTCGCCGGTGCCGGTGAAGCGCTCCCCGAGCACCCGGACGCTGTAGAGCTCGCAGTCCGGGGCGGTGCGGCGGATGATGCCGGCGCAGGCGGTGCCGTGGCCGCAGGTGTCGCCGGCGGTGTCGGGGCGGACGGTCAGCTCCCGGGTGACCGGGTCCTTGACCACCGCCCAGGAGCCCTGCAGCGGGCCGACCAGCGGGTGGTCCGGCTCGACCCCGGAGTCGACCACGCAGACCCGCACGCCCTTGCCGGTGCCGTCGCTGTCGTCGCCGCCGTCGGCGAGGCGGTCGGCCAGGACCGGCAGGTCGGCGGGGCCGCGGTCGCGCAGGCTCCAGGTGAGGCCGGCCGGGCCGCTCACCGGGTGCCCCCGAGCCGCTCGGCCCGCCGGACGCCCGGCAGGTGGCCCTTGGCGGCGAAGTGGTCCCGGGCGAGGGCGGCGGCCACGGCGGCCTCGGCGGGGCGGTCGAGCAGCAGCAGGGCGTGCGCGCGGTCGAGCGCGGTGAGCGCCCGGAGCAGCAGCGACTCGGTGGCCTCGGCCGCGTCCAGGGCGGCCGCCGTGAGGTCCAGCGCCGGCAGGGCCTCGCCCCGGGCGGCGGCGAGCCGGCCGCGCAGCGCGTCCAGCTCGACGGCGAGCACCGGCGGCAGCGAGGCGACCGCGTCCGCGCCGTCCAGGTGCCGGGCGGCCTGGGCCGGGCGGTCGGTGTCCAGCAGGACCCGGGCGGTGGTGAGGGCGAGGCGCGGCAGCGGGGCGGCGGTGCCCTGGTGGCGCGCGATCTCGGCGGCGTCGGCCAGCAGGTCCAGCGCCTGGCCGGACTGGCCGGTGGCGGCGGCGGCCTGGGCGGTCAGAGCCGGCAGCGCGACCATGGCCTCCGCCAGGGACAGTTCGCCGGCCAGCCCGTTCGCCTCGGCGAGCAGCAGCTCGGCCTCCTCGGGGCGGTCCCGCAGGGCCAGCAGGACGGCCAGCGGGCCGTTCAGCGCGACCCGCACGGTCCGGCGGCCGGTACCGTGCTCGGCGAGCAGGGCCCGCAGCCGGAAGGTGGCGTTCGGCACGGGCTCGGGGCCGGCCAGCAGCGAGGCGGCCAGCGCGGCCAGCACGGCGGCCCGGTCCAGCTCGGCGTCGGTGCGGGAGACGTGGTCGAGCGCCTGCTCCAGCAGCTGCTCGGCCTCGGTGTGCCGGCCCGCCAGCAGGCGCTCCTCGGCGAGGCGCAGCCGGGCGCGGGCCTGGCCGAGGTCGTCCCCGGTGTCGGTGAACAGGGGCAGGACGGCGCGGGCGGTGGCGGCGGGCTGGTCCTGGCCGGGCGGCAGGCCGCGGGAGGCCAGGGCGAGCCGGGCGTGCGCGGCGTCCAGCGGGTCGGCGGCCGCGTCCCGCACCTGGGCGAGGACGGGCAGGGCCTCGTCGGCGCGCCCGACGGCGAGCCGGGCCTCGCCGAGGCGGCGCAGGACGGGTCCGGCGGCGCGCTCGTTGGGGTAGTGCAGCCGGACGGCGCGCTCCAGCAGGTCGACGGCGGCGGGCAGGTCGGCGCGGGCCAGGGCGCCGGCCCCGGCGGCGCCGAGGGCGGCGGCCGCGCGGGTGCGCAGGGTGTCGGTGCGGGCGTCCAGCAGGCCGAGTTCCAGCCGGTAGCGGTGGGCGCGCTCCAGGTGGCCGCCGACGGCACCGTCCCCGGCGGAGCGGACGGCGGGCAGGTCGGCGGCGCGCTCGTGGCGCTCGGCGCGGGCCCGCTTGGACATGGACTGGTAGACCGACTCCTGGACCAGGCCGCTGCTGAACCGGTAGCCGGGGCCGGTGGGTTCGACCAGGCGGCGCTCGGCCAGCCGGGCCAGCGCGGCGTGCAGCCGCGGCGGGGTGGACTCGCCGTCGGCGGCCGGGCCGGCCGGCAGGCCGTCGATCGGGCCGGTGAAGACGTCGTCCTCAGGGTCCGCGAAGGTGTCCTGATCGCTGCCGCCGTGGGCGAGTTCGGCCAGCTCGGCGGCGGTGAAGGCGCGGCCGAGCACGGCGGCGAGGTCCAGCGTGGCGCGCTCGTCGCGTTCCAGCCCGTCGATCTGGGCGCTGAGCAACGCCCGTCCGGTCGGCGGGAGTTCGTCGTGCCCGGGGCCCTCGGCCTCGGTGAGGGCGGCCAGCAGCTCCTCCAGGTGCAGCGGGTTGCCCTCGGCGCGCTCCAGCAGCCGGGACGGCACCGTGTCCTGGTGGGCGCTCAGCTCGGTCAACTGGGCGGCGAGCAGGGCGGACTCGTCCCAGGACAGGCCGCCGACCGGGAGCGCCGGCAGCTCCGGGCGGGCGGCCGGGAGCTCGGGGCGGGCCAGGCAGAGCAGCAGCACGGGGGCCGTGCCGAGCGCTTCGGCCAGCCGCTCGGCGGCGTCCAGCAGGGCCGGGCCGGCCCACTGGCAGTCGTCCAGGACGAGGACGGCGGGGCGCTCCACGGTGCGTCCGCGCAGGATCGCGGCCAGCAGCTCCAGCGACTGCCCGGCGCCGACGCCCGGCGCGGTCGCCTCGTCCAGCCGGGCCAGCGCCTCGGCCGGGGCGGCGCCCTCGGGCTCGTCCAGCAGGGTGCGGACGGCCTCGGCGAGCGGCGCCAGCACGCCCTGCTCGCCGAAGCTGCGGCAGCGGGCGGTGCCGCAGCGCGCGGTGCGCCGGCCCACCCGCTCGCGCCACTCGCGCACCAGCCGGGTCTTGCCGATCCCGGGCTCGCCCACCACCAGCAGCAGCTCGGCGCCCGAGCCGCCCGCGACCCGGGCCAACGCGGCGTCCAGCTCGGCCAGTTCGCGCTCGCGGCCGACCAGCGGGACGTCGAAGCGGCGCAGCAGCTCCGGGTCGTCCTCGTCCAGGCCGACCAGTCGGTAGGCGGTGACCGGTTCGGCCTTGCCCTTGAGCTGCAGCGGGCCGACCTCGTCCACCTGGGCGGCCGGGCCCGCCGCCCGCAGCGTCTGCGGGCCGATCAGCACCTGCCCGGGGGCGGCCCGGGTCTGCAGCCGGGCGGCGATGTTCACGGTCTCGCCGGAGATCAGCGCCTGGCGCGCCGAGGCGTCCGAACCCGCCACCACCTGGCCGGTGTTGACGCCGATCCGGACGTCCAGGCGGACCCCGAGGGTGGCGTCCAGCTCGGTGTTGAGGTCCTCCAGGTCCTCCAGCATGGCGAGCGCGGCGGCCAGCGCCCGGTGGGCGTCGTCCTCGCGGATCACCGGGACGCCGAAGACGGCCATCACGGCGTCCCCGATGAACTTCTCCAGGGTGCCGCCGTGCGCCTCGATCTGTCGGTGCATCCGCTCGAAGTAGCGCAGGATCACCTCGCGCAGCGTCTCCGGGTCGAGCGCGCCGGACAGGGCGGTGGAGTCGACCAGGTCGCAGAACACCACCGTGACCAGCTTGCGCTCCTCGGCGGCCAGGTCGAGGGCGGCGGCTCGCGGGGTGCCGCAGGAGGGGCAGAACTGGTCGTTCGTGGCGACGAGTTGGGCGCAGAGTGGGCAGGGCATGGGGCCGTCCTTCGGTCGTCCTCCGCTGTGCGGGGCGTACGGGGCGCGGGCGCTGCGGGTGCTCGGGCGAGGCCGGTGCCGCGTGCGTGGGCGTTCGGGCGTTCGGGCGTTCGGGCGTTCCGGGTCAGGGTCGCGGGGGTGGCTTCGGGCCCGGTTCGGGAACGCCTGGCGGCCGGTATGGCCGCAGGTGGAGCGGGGTGCGGGGGCGGCGCGCGGCGCCCCGGCGGCCCGGCCGGAGGTGTCGGCGGCGCCCCGGCCAGCGGCCATACCGGTACCCAACCGGCTCCGAAGCCGGGCGCAGCCGGCCGCGCCCACCATGGTCGGCACGGCGGCCGGAAGTCGGTCACGACGCCGCCGTGACCACCGCGACAACCCACCTGTGGAAGGGAGTTCGACCATGGCTGAGAACATGGACCAGAACCTCGGCGAGAACGGCGAGGAGACCCCGGAGGTCGAGGCGCACGCCGCCAACGTCCTGGACCTGCAGTCGATGAAGGTGCTCTCCGAGGCCTCGGACGGCAACTGCTTCAGCCTGATCAGCTACGTCGCCGGCGCCGAGACCTCCGCCTGAGGCACCGGCTGTCACCGGGCCGGCCTCCGGACCGGTCATCAGGCCGAACGCGGGGGCGGGCGCACCACCGTTCCCGGCCGCCGGCCGTAGCGCAAGGCTTCCGGGGCGGCCCCGTCACGACGGGGCCGCCCCGGCCCGATGCCACCACCCACCACGGAGGACGGCCATGGAGCCCACCCCGCTCGCCCGCAACCGGGACTTCCGGCTGCTCTGGGTCGGCGGCCTGCTGGCCTCGCTCGGCTCCCAACTCGCCTCGATCGCGCTGCCGTTGCTGGTCCTGCGGGAGACCGGATCGGCCGCCCGGGCGGGCGCCATCGGCACCGTCTCGGTCGGCGCGCTGCTGCTCACCATGCTGCCCGGCGGCGTGCTCGCCGACCGGATCGAGCGCCGCCGGCTGATGCGGATCTGCGACGTCGGCAGCCTGCTGGCGGTCAGCGCCCTGGTCGTCGCCGTGCTGCGCGGGCACACCCCGTTGCCGCTGGTCCTGCTGGTGGCCGCCGCCGGGGCGCTGATCTCCAGCGTCTACGGACCCGCCGCCGGCGCCCTGCTGCGCGCGGTGGTGCCGCGGGAGCAGGCCCGGGAGGCCTCCTCACGGATGCAGGCGCGCGGCGCCGCGGCCCGGCTGGTCGGACCGCTCGGCGGCGGCGCGCTGTTCGCCTGGCACCCGGTGCTGCCGTTCCTCGCCGAGGGCGTCGGACTGCTGCTGTCGACGGTCTGCGTGGCCCTGATGCGGACCCGCTCGACGCCCGCCGAGAAGAGCGGATCGGTGTTCAGTAGACAGGAGTTGACCGCCGGGCTGGCCTTCATCTGGCAGCAGCCCTACCTGCGGACCCTGCTGCTGATCTTCGGGCTCGGGATGAACTTCGCCTTCAGCGCACTGATGTTCGCCACCCTGGCCGTCGCCTCCGACGGCGGGCACTCCGGGATCGGCGGCGGCACGGTGGTCTCCTGCACCGCGGCCGGCGCCCTGGCGGGTGCGCTGCTCGCCCCCCGGCTGGGGAGTAGAGCACGGGACGGCAGCCTGGTGGCGCTCGCCTGCTGGGCCTCCGCGCTGACGGCCGGGGTGCTGACGGTGACCAGGGCGCCGCTGGTGATCGGGCTGCTCTGCGCCGCCTGCATGTGCCTGTCCACCATCGCCAGCATCGGCTTCGTCTCCGGCATGCTGCTGGCCGCGCCGCCGGACCGGATCGGCCGGGTGCAGAGCGCCGCCGGCTTCCTGTCCACCCTGATCCAGCCGTTCGGCCCCCTCGTGGGCGGCACCCTGCTCGGCTCGGTCGGCGGCACCCGGACCTTCGGCCTGCTGGCGCTCGTCATCGCGCTCTGCGCGGCCGTGGTCACCTGGGCGCCGCCGGTGCGGCGCGGACCGGCGCCGGTGCCCGCCGTCTGACCCCCCGCACCGCTCGCCCCGGAGTGACCGGAAGAGGAGGCGCGCCATGGCCGGCGCCCACGAGACCCAGCTGTACTGCCTCGCCGACCCGCTGTACTACGACACCCCGGGGCGGCTGCGCGACCGGGCGAGCCGCTACGCGCCGGGGCTCGGCGAGCCGCCCGAGGGCTGGCGGCGCGAGCAGCGGGGCCTGTGGACCGTCCTGCGGCCCGACGGCGTCCGGCTGCCGGAACAGGGCTGGAAGCTGCACGTGTCGGCGGTGGAGGACGGCGCCGAGGAGACGCTGGCCGTCGTCGCAGGGATCTGCACGGCGCGCCGGGTGGCGTTCAAGTTCCAGCGCAGCGCGGCGGCGCTGCGGGTGGCGAACGGCAAGTTCACCGGCCGCGGGAGCAGCGGCAAGTTCGTCACCGTGTACCCCGTCTCGCCGGAGCAGTTCGTCGAGCTGGCCGAGGAGTTGGCGGCCGCGCTGGACGGGCGCCCCGGGCCGTACGTGCTGACCGACCTGCGGATCGGCAACGCCCCGGTGTACGCGCGCTACGGCGCGTTCGTCGAGCTGTGGTGCGAGGACGGGGCCGGCCGGCCGGTGCCCGCGCTGCGCGATCCCTCCGGAACGCTGGTCCCGGACTCGCGCGAGCCGGTGTTCCGGCTGCCGGAGTGGGTCGAGCCGCCCGCGGCGCTGCGCCCGCACCTGGCCGCGCGGGAGGCGGCCGCCGGCCACCTGCCGTACCGGATCACCGAGGTGCTGCAGTTCTCCGGCGCCGGCGGGATCTACCGGGCCGAGCGGGCAGACACCGGGGAACGGGTGGTGCTGCGCGAGGCCCGCCCGTACGCCGGGCTGGACTCCGCCGGGGCGGACGCGACCACCCGGCTGCGGCGCGAGCAGTGGGCGCTGGAGCGGCTGGCCGGGCTGGAGTGCGTGCCCCGGCTGCACGAGGTGCGCACGGTGTGGGAGCACACCTTCCTGGTGCAGGAGCACATCGAGGGCGTCCAGTTGTTCGCCGAGGCGATCCGGCGCTACCCGCTGGTGCACCAGGACTGCACGGCCGAGCAGCGCGCCGAGTACGCGCAGTGGGTCGCCGGCGTGGTCGCGGGGCTGGAGAAGGCGCTCGGCGCGCTGCACGAGCGGGGCGTGCGCTTCGGCGACCTCCACCCGGCCAACGTGGTGCTCCGGCCGGACGGCTCCGTGGTGCTGGTGGACTTCGAGTACGCGGCGCAGCTGGACGACCGGCGGGTGCCGACGGCCGGCCCGGCCGGGCTGCGGATCCCGCCGGGCCTCGACGGCGCCGAGGCCGACCGGTTCATGCTGTGGGCGACCTGGCTGATGCTGCTGATGCCGGTGCTGGAGCTGGCCGACCGCGACCCGGGCAAGCTCGCGGCGCTGGAGCGGCGGGCACGGGCGTGGTTCGGACTCGGGCCGGAGGAGGGGCCGGTGCGCCCAGGCGTGTTGACGGCACGGACGGACTCGGTGAGCGAGCGGCGGGGCCGGGAGCTGCTGGCCGGCCCGTCCTGGACTGCGGCGCGGCGCGAGCTGGTCGCGGGCATCCACGCGGGCGCCACCCCCGACCGGCCGGACCGGCTCTTCCCCGGGGACGTGGCCGGGTTCGCCGACGGTGGTACGGGCGTCGCGCACGGCGCGGCCGGGGTGCTGTACGCGCTGCACCGGGCGGGCGCCGACCGGCCGCAGGAGTACACGGACTGGCTGGTCGCGGCGCTCCGCCGGCGCGGAGCCCGGCCGGGCACGGGCGGGCTGTACGACGGCCCGCTCGGCGTCGCCGTGGTGCTGGCCCGGCTGGGGCGGCCGGAGGCGGCCGAGGAACTGCTGGCCGGGGCCCGCGCGGCCCGTCCGGCGCGTCAGGCCGGCCTGTTCGGCGGGCGGGCCGGCGCCGCGCTCGCCCGGCTGCGGCTGGCGGAGGCGCTGGGCGGCCGGCGGGAGGAGGCGGCCGCGCTGGCCGACGCCTGCGAGCTGGCGGCGGTGGTCCGCGGCGAGCCGGTGGACGGCCTCGACGCGCCCGCGGCGGCCGGGCTGCTGTACGGCCTGGCGGGCATCGCGCTGCTGCAGCTGCGGCTGTACCGCCGGACCGGCGAACGGTGGCTCCTGGACTCGGCGCGGCTGGCGCTGGAGCGGGCGACGGCGCAGTGCGTCCGGGTGCCGGACGGCTCGCTGCAGGTGCTGGAGGCCGGACGGCGGCTGGCGTACCTGGACCGCGGGAGCAGCGGGATCGCGCTGGTGCTCCGGGAGTACCTGGAGACGGCCGAACTGCCCGGCGGGGAGGCGTTCCTGGCGGACGTGCGGAAGGTCTGCGCGCCCGGGTTCATCCGGGAGCCGGGGCTGTTCCGCGGGCGGGTCGGCCTGACGCTGGCGCTGGACCGGGTGGGCGGGGCACCGGAGGCCGTGGCCGGGCAGGTGGCGCGACTGCAGTGGCACCTGGTGGCGCGGCCCGAGGGGCTGCTCGTCCCCGGGATGCGGCTGCGGCGGTTCTCGGCGGACCTGCACACGGGGGCGGCGGGCGTGCTGCTGGGGTTGTGGGGGCTGGAGGAGGAGCATGGGGGCGTGCTGGACCTGCTGACCCTGGGGTGAGGCCCCGTTCGGCGGCCGCAGGGCCCCCGGCGGAGGGGCCCGGCGCGGCGTCAGGAGGCGGCGGTGAGCGGATCCGCGGCGCGTTCGCGGGCGTGCAGGTGGGTCAGCCGGGGCAGCGCGTAGAGGGCGGCGTGGGCGGTGACCTCGCCGGTGGGCGAGGTGACGGCCCCCGTGTCGGTCAGCGCCTCCAGGGTGCGCAGGGCCAGGCGTTCGGGGCGGCCGAGGGCGGCGGCGGCCTCGGGGAGGGTGAAGAGCAGCGACAGCGGCAGCGCGGCGAGCCGGGCGAGGGCCAGGCGGCCCTGGTCGGTGAGGTCCCGCCAGCCGGAGTCGAGGCGGGCGCGGACGGTGACGTCCCCGGCGACCAGCTCGTCCAGGGCGCCCGCCGGGTCCTCCAGCCGGGCCGCGTACTCGGCGAGCGGGAGGTGGCGCAGCACGGCGAGCCGGGTGCCGGCCACCCGGACGGCGAGCGGCAGCAGCCCGCAGGCGGCCACGATCCGGGCGGCGGCCGCGCGGTCGGTGCCGATCCGGCCGGTGCCCACGATGCGGCCGAGCAGTTCCAGGGCCTCGGCGGGCGTCAGCGGCGGGACGGTGATCCGGTGCACCGAGGCCAGGCCGGCGAGCTGGCTGCGCGAGGTGACCAGGACGGCGCTCGGGCCGTGGCCCGGCAGCAGCTCGCGGACCACCGACTCGTCCGGGGCGTCGTCCAGGACCAGCAGCATCCGGCGTCCGGCGAGGGAGGCCCGCCACAGGGCGGCGGCCTGGCCGGGGTCGGCCGGGGCGGGGTCGGCCGGGGCGGTGCCCGGTCGGCCGGTGAGGGCGGCGAGTTCGGACAGCACCTCGGGCAGCGGGCGCGGGGCGCCGTCGGCGGTGCGCAGCCGGACGAGCAGCCGGCCGTCCGGGAACCGGTCGGCGAGCAGGTGGCCGGCGTGCACGGCGAGCGCGGTCTTGCCGCTGCCGGCCGGGCCGGAGAGCACCGTGACACCGCCGCCCGTACCCGACTCGTCCACCAGCTCGCGCAGTTCGGCGCTGCGTCCGGTGAAGTCGGCGGTGTCGGCGGGCAGCAGGACACCGTGCGGGGCCGCGCCGCGCTCGGGGCGGGCCGAGGCGGGCCCGGAGCGGCCGCGGGCGAGCAGTTCGCGGTAGCGGGCGGTCAGGGCGGGGCTCGGCTCCAGGCCCAACTCGCGGGCGAGCAACTGGCGGTGGGTGTCGTAGACGGCGAGCGCCTCGGCCTGCCGGCCGCACAGGTGCAGGGCGTTCATCCGGGCCGCCTGGAGGCGCTCGCGCAGCGGGTGGCGCTCGGCGGGCTCGGCCAGCTCCTCGGCGACGGCGGCGGCGTTGCCCAGCTCCAACTCCGTCTCCGCCCAGTCCTCGTGGACGCCCAGGCAGCGGGTCTCCATCCGCTGGGCCTCGGCCGCGACGGCGGGGGAGGAGCGCAGGTCGGCGAGCGGCGGGCCCTGCCACAGATCGAGGGCCTGGCGCAGCAGCCGGGCGGCCGGGGCGAGCGCGCCGCCGTCGGCGGCGGCCCGGCCGGCCCGGGCGAGGGCGCGGAACTGCAGGAGGTCCAGCTCGGGTTCGGCCGCCCGGAGCAGGTAGCCGCCGGCCGAGTGGACCAGCCGGTCGGGCCCGTACTCGCGGCCCAGCAGGGTGCGCAGGGTGCAGATGTAGACCTGGAGGTTCTTGCGGGCGGTGCGCGGCGGCTCCTCGGGCCAGACCGCGTCGGTGAGCAGGTCGACCGGGACGGCGGTGTTGGCGCGGCTCAGGAGGACGGCCAGCACCAGTCGCTGCTTCAGCGGGCCGAGGGCCAGCGGGCGGCCGTCGGCGGCGCCGGTGAGCGGGCCGAGGACGGAGAAGCGCAGCAGCGTGGGGGCGGCGGGCTGGGCCAGGGGCATCGGCGTACCTCCGGGGCGAGAGCGGTTCTGCGGTGGTTCTGCGGCGGTTCCGGGGCGGTGTCGGCGGTGCCGGGGGTGCGGAAGCGTGCGGGCGTGGTGCCGGGCGGTGCGGCGTCTGTGCGGGACGTTCGATCGCGGTCGTCGGTGGGCGCAGGCTACTTGACGGTTGATCGGCACTGAAGGGCACGGGATCGGGCGGGTTCACGCACGCCGCCCTCACCATCAGGGCGTCCCGGGGTGGGACCGGCGGGTGGATTCGCACCGGTGTACGGATGGCGTTCCGGCAGGTCGGGCGGGCTGTGCGGCAGGGCCGGCACCCGGAGCGGGGGCGGCGCGCCGTCGTCCGCCGGCTGGCCGCCCGGGGGCGTGGGGAACGCGCCGTTCCGGTGGTTCTCGACCGGGCCTCCGCGGCCGGGTGAGCGCGGCCCGAGCGGGACGGCGGTGGCCGGGAGGTCCCGGTCCGCCGGTCGGGAGGTCCCGGTCGGGGCCCGGGAACTCGGGCCCAGCGGCCCCGGCCGGGCGGGCCCAACGGCCCTGGGGCGGGGAGCCGGCCTGTTCGGATCATGGAGCGCCAATCATTCGCACGACGTTCCAAAGGAGCGGGTCCTTGAGCGCCACCCAGGCACAGGGCGACCCCGTACGACCGCCGACGGCCGTACCGGCCACGGCGGTTCGGGCCAGGCGGCCCGGTTCGGCCCTGGTCAGGCTGCTGACCACCACCGACCACAAGACGATCGGCACCATGTACCTGGTGTCGTCGTTCGCGTTCTTCCTGATCGGCGGCATCCTCGCCCTGGTCATGCGCGCCGAACTCGCCCGGCCGGGGACGCAGATCCTCTCCAACGAGCAGTTCAACCAGGCCTTCACCATGCACGGTTCGGTGATGCTGCTGCTGTTCGCGATGCCGCTGTTCACCGGCTTCGCGAACTGGATCATGCCGCTGCAGATCGGCGCGCCGGACGTCGCCTTCCCGCGCCTGAACATGCTGTCCTACTGGCTGTTCATGTTCGGCTCGCTGATCGCCGCCGCCGGCTTCGCCACCCCGCAGGGCGCCGCCGACTTCGGCTGGTTCCTCTACGCGCCGCTGTCCGACGCCGTCCACTCGCCCGGTGTCGGCTCCGACATGTGGATCATGGGTGTGACGCTCTCCGGCTTCGGCAGCATCTTCGGCGCCGTCAACTTCATCACCACCATCATCTGCATGCGCGCCCCCGGACTGACCATGTTCCGGATGTCCATCTTCTGCTGGAACGTGCTGCTCACCTCGGTGCTGGTGCTGCTGGTCTTCCCCGTGCTGGCCGCCGCGCTGCTCGCCCTGGAGGCCGACCGCAAGTTCGGCGCCCACGTCTTCGACCCCGCCAACGGCGGGGCGATGCTCTGGCAACACCTGTTCTGGTTCTTCGGCCATCCCGAGGTGTACATCCTGGCCCTGCCGTTCTTCGGCATCGTCTCCGAGATCATCCCGGTGTTCAGCCGCAAGCCGATGTTCGGCTACGCCGGCCTGATCGCCGCCACGGTCGCCATCGCGGGTCTGTCGGTGACGGTCTGGGCGCACCACATGTACGTCACCGGGCAGGTGCTGCTGCCGTTCTTCTCCTTCATGACCTTCCTCATCGCGGTGCCGACGGGCGTGAAGTTCTTCAACTGGGTCGGCACCATGTGGAGGGGCTCGCTGAGCTTCGAGACCCCGATGCTGTGGACGGTCGGCTTCCTGGTCACCTTCCTGTTCGGCGGCCTGACCGGCGTGCTGCTCGCCGCGCCGCCGATCGACTTCCACGTCTCGGACTCGTACTTCGTCGTCGCCCACTTCCACTACACGCTGTTCGGCACCGTGGTCTATGCGATGTTCGCCGGCTTCCACTTCTGGTGGCCCAAGATGACCGGCAAGAAGCTCGACGAGCGCCTCGGCCGGATCACCTTCTGGACACTGACCGTCGGCTTCCACGCGACCTTCCTGGTGCAGCACTGGCTCGGCGCCGAGGGCATGCCCCGCCGCTACGCCGACTACCTGGCGTCCGACGGCTTCACCACCCTCAACACCGTCTCCACCATCGGCTCGTTCCTGCTCGGCCTGTCGATCCTGCCGTTCCTCTACAACGTCTGGAAGACCGCCAAGTACGGCGAGAGGGTCACCGAGGACGACCCGTGGGGCTGGGGCCGCTCCCTGGAGTGGGCCACCTCCTGCCCGCCGCCGCGGCACAACTTCGTCAGGCTGCCGCGGATCCGCTCCGAATCCCCGGCCTTCGACCTGCACCACCCGGACATCGCCGCCCGGGACGTGCTGGAGAACAGCGGCAAGCCCGCCACGCACCTGGGCGACGTGGAACCGGCCAGGTACGACCGGCCGCTGAGCCGGGCGGACCGCGCCCGGGTGGCGTCGGCCGCCCCCGTCCCGGCGCCGGCCGGAGGTGCGGCCGCCGACGCTCCCACCGGTTCGCCCAACTCCGGCGGCTGAGGCCGCTCCCCGGAACGCCGTCCCCGCCCGCGTCGCTGCCCCCGGGCGGGCGGGGACGGCCCGTCAGCTCCCTCCCCTTACCCCTTTCACCCCTCTCACCCCTTCGTGACCAGGAAGGCCGGGTCGTGAACCACACCGTTCTCGCCATCGGCACCGCTGCCCTCACCGCGAGCGGCTGTGTCTGGTACCTGCCCGCCATCGCCGACCTCCAGGCCGGCGCCGACCGCCCCCGCTCCACCCGCACCGCCGCGGCGGCGTGCGTGCTCTGGTGGGCGGCGCTCGCGCTGGCGGGCGGACTGCTGCTCGTCGTACCGGACTGGCAAACCGCCGCGCAGATCGCGCTGGCCGGCCTGGTCGGCGGTGCGGCGCTGCGGGTGCGCGCGCAGTGGGACCGTCGGCAGGAGGTGCGGGAGACGGCGGCGCGGTGGGCCGCGCTGGACACCGGCCCCGCCCCGCGCACCGGCCGGCCCCTCGCCGTCGCCCTCGCGGGCTGGCTGGTGGTCGGCGCCGCCGTCGGCTCGCTGGGCGCGGCGGCGATCCTGCTGTCGGGCGACGGCGGGATCGGCCCGCGCGTGGTGCCGGCGGGGGTCGGCGGCGCGGCCGTCGCCCTGGGGTTCCTGCTGGTCGGGCTGGGGAACGCGAGGCGGCAGGGCCGCTGAACGCGAGGACGGAGGACGCGCGCCACGCCGCCGGCGCGAATGGGGCCGTTCGGCCCTGGGAGACGGCCGCACGGTGGGCGATGATGCCCTGGGCCCCGCTGGGAGTGTGCGGGGGTGACGAAGGTGGAGCCGAGTGATGGCGACCAAGACGGAGGGTGCCGGGGCCCCGGCACCGGTCCGGGTGTTCCTGCTGGACGACCACGAGGTGGTGCGCCGCGGGGTGCACGACCTGCTGGACGGCGAGCCCGACCTGGAGGTGGTCGGCGAGGCGGCGACCGCCGAGCAGGCGCTGGTCCGGGTGCCCGCCCTGCGGCCCGACGTCGCCGTGCTGGACGTCCGCCTGGGCGACGGCGACGGCGTCACGGTCTGCCGCGAACTGCGCTCCCGGATGCCCGACCTCGCCTGCCTGATGCTCACCTCCTTCGACGACGAGGAAGCACTGTTGGACGCCGTGATGGCGGGCGCCGCCGGGTACGTGCTGAAGCAGATCAGCGGCACCGACCTGGTCGCCGCCGTCCGCACCGTCGCCTCCGGCCGGTCGATGCTCGACCCCGGCGCGGCGACCCGCCTGCTCAACCGGCTGCGCAGCGACGCCGAACCCGCCCAGCCGGTCACCACCGGCCCCGGGCTGACCGTGCGCGAGCAGGAGGTGCTGGCGCTGATCGGCGAGGGCCTGACCAACCGGCAGATCGGCGAGCGGCTCTACCTCGCCGAGAAGACGGTGAAGAACCACGTCTCGCGGCTGCTCGCCAAGCTCGGCGTGGAGCGCCGGGTGCAGGCCGCGCTGATCGCCACCGAGCTGCGCCAGGCGTCCGCCGCCGCCCAGCCGTCCCCGCTGCGCGGCGGCCGGGGCTGACGGCGGCGGGGCTGACGGCGGGGGCCCGGGCTGACGGGCCGGGGCGGAGGGGCCGGGGCTCAGGGGCTGACGGACAGGCCTGACGGGCCGGGGCGGAGGGGCCCCCGGCGGGCGCCGCCGGGACCATCGGCCCTCGTGAGCGGGCCCCGGTCCGGGTGAGCATCGCCGGTATGAACCGCGACCACGTTCCGGCCCCCCGGCCCTCCTCGTACGACCGGCCCGCCCTGCCCGGGCTCCGTGAACTCGCCCCGAAGCGGGCGTTGGAGCTGCTGGCCCGGGCCGCCGTCGGCCGGGTGGTCCACACCGTCGGAGCCCTCCCGGCCGTCCTGCCGGTGCCCTTCCGGCTGGTGCCCGCCGGCGTGCGGTCTCCGCGCCCGCCGACTCCGAACCGGCCCGGGCGGTCGACGGCGCCGTGATCGCCTTCGAGGCCGACGAGGTGGACGGCCGGGACGGCTCCGGCTGGTTCGTCACCGTCCTCGGCCACGCCCACGTCCGCCGGGCCACCGCGACCGCCCTCGACGCCCTGCGGATCCGCATCCGCCCGGAGCTGGTCATCGGCCGCTGCCTGGCGTAGCGTCCGAGGGCGCCGGACCCGGGCCGGGCCGGACATCGCCGACGGAGGGACCGCGACGCCGTGTTCGACCCCGTGATCGCCGCACTGTACGAGCGGGACGAGACCAGCCGGTCGCTGGGCATCGCCCTGGAGGAGGTGTCCGCCGGGCGGGCGGTGATGCGGATGACGGTGGCCGCGACGATGGTCAACGGGCACGGTACGGCGCACGGCGGCTTCCTGTTCCTGCTGGCCGACGCGGCCTTCTCGTACGCCTGCAACAGCCACGGCCCGGTGACCGTCGCCCAGGCCGCACAGGTGGCGTTCCTGGCCCCGGCGGCCGTCGGGGACGAGCTGGTCGCCGAGGCGGTGGAGCGTTCGCGGGCCGGGCGCGGCGGGATCTACGACGTGACGGTGCGCCGGGTGGACGGCAAGGTGATCGCCGAGTTCCGGGGGCAGAGCGTGACGATCGGGGGCCGGCCGCAGCCGGCGGCCTGAGTCGGGGCCTCAGTCCTTCGGGCGCTCGTCCAGGACCTGCTGGAGCTTGCCGGTCCGCGGGTTGGTGACCAGCTCCGAGCGCGGCACCCACTCCACCGCGAGGTCGTGCAGGCTGCCGAGGGCGACCTCCGAGGGGTAGAGCGGCAGGGCCGCGTAGACGGCCTCGACCAGCCGGTCGGCGAGGTCGGCGGGCGGCAGGCCGAGGTGGCCGAGCCGCAGGATCAGGCCGTCCCGGCCGTCCCAGCGCCGCTGCACCAGCTGCATCCCGGCGATGTGCCGGTCCGGGTCGGCGGCGATCAGGACGGCCCGGACCTCCTCGGTGGGCAGGGTGACGGTGCCGACCCTGGCGCCCTCGGCGGAGCGGCCGAGCAGCCGGAAGCGGCGGCACCCGCCGTCCGTCCACTCGGCGCGGTCGCCGGTGGGGTAGCGCAGGATCGGCATCAGGGTGCGGAACAGGTTGGTGACGACGACCCGGCCGGGCCTGCCGGGGGCGGTGATCGCCTCGCCGGTGGCCTCGTCGAGCAGTTCCACCACCGTGCGGTCGGCGAAGGCCTCGTGGACCCGGACGTCGTCCCCGGGGACGGGGGCGCCCACCAGCCCGGCGTCGTTGGAGGCGTAGCCGACCGACGCGACGGCCGCCTTCGGGAAGGCCCGGGACAGCAGCGGGCGGAGGTCGGCGAAGAGCAGGTCGCCGCCGAACAACAGGAGTTCCACGCCGTCGGCGCGCTGCCCCCGCTCGATCAGGCACTCGGCGACGGCGCTGAGCTTCATCGGTTCGCCGGCCAGCACCTGCACGTCGAAGCCGGCGATCAGGTCGGCGATGTACGGGTTCGGGGCGGCGCCGCCCACGCCGAGCCGGACGTTGTCCACCGGCGCGTGGTGCAGGGCGTTCTCGATGTAGAGGAAGCCGCCGTAGAGCTCGCCGGCGGTGAAGAGGTTGGCCACCCGGTGTCCGGGCCGCAGGCCGGCCCGGACGAGCCCGGCGCCGAAGGCGGTCACCGAGTCGGCGTGTTCGGTGCGGGTCCACGGCGAGAACTTGGGGACGCCGGTGGTGCCGCCGGTCTTGTAGACGCCGGCGTCGGTGAGCGGGCCGGTCAGCACCCGGTTGTCGGGCCAGGTGTTGGCGGCCCAGAACGCGGCCTGGTCGATCACCGGGAGCAGCTCGATCCGGTCGGCGTCCGGGGGCAGGCCGCGGTAGAGCTCGGCGTAGAACGGGGAGTTGGCGCGGGCGAACCGGATCAGCTCGGCCAGGGGCTTCGCGGGCATGGGGGCTCCGTGGGGCAGAAGGCGGGTCGGGCGACAGGCGAGCAGGCAGACGGGCGGGCGGACAGGCGGACAGGCGGGTCAGGAGGCGGCGGGTGCGGGCTGCCCGAGCCAGGTCCGGGCGAGGGCCTGGACGGCGGAGCCGTCGGGGTCGGCGAGCTTGGCGGCCAGGTACGCCGCGGCCCACGGGTCGGTGGGCACCCGGAACGGCGGCCGCCGCTCGCGCAGGGTGCGGACCACGACGTCGGCGACCTCCCGGGCGGGCCGGCCGGCCGACTCCCAGCCCTGGCCGGCGACCCAGTCCAGGTAGCCGGCGAAGGTGGGCGCGTACGGGCCGGAGGCGGCGTGGATGGTGGTCCGGTCGATGTCGGGGAAGACGCCGAACGCGGTGTCCGGGACGAAGCCGGGCACCACCACCGAGACCCGGACGCCGTGCGCCGCCGCGACCGGGGCGAGCGCCTCCATGAACCCCTCCACGGCGAACTTGGCCGCGCAGTAGGCCTCGTTGAACGGCTGGCCGACCACTCCGTGCACGCTGCCGACGGTGACCAGCCGCCCGCAGGCGGCGCGCAGCAGCGGCATCGCGGCCCGGCTGACCGCGGCGACGCCGAAGAAGTTGACCTCCAGGTTGGCGCGCAGCGCCGCGTCGGTGGACATCTCCAGGGTGGGGTCGGAGTTGGACACGCCCGCGTTGTTGACGACCGCGTCGAGCCGCCCGTACGAGCGGTGCACGGCGTCCAGGCAGGCGGTGACCGAGCCGGGGTCGGTGACGTCCAGCCGGCGGACGTCCACGGTGACCCCGGCGGCCCCGGCCGCGCTGCGCAGCGCCTCGGCCCGGTCGGGCTCGCGCATCGTCGCGACCGTGGCGTAGCCCGCGCGGGCCGCGGCGACGGCGGTGGCCAGGCCGATGCCGGAGGAGGTGCCGGTGATCAGCAGGACTCTTCCGGCCGGGTCGGTGAGTTCCTCCCCCTCGGGCTCGCTCGTGCTCTCCACGGGCTCGTTCATGCGGTGCCGCCCTCCGTCCGCGGTTCGGCGGCGTCCAGCAGCGGTTGGAGGCCGAGGGCCGGGAGGAAGGAGCAGGCGGCGAGCAGGGTGCCGCCGGCCATCACCGCCCGGGTGGCGTCCAGGATTCCGAGCGGCCCGGTGAGCAGCGAGACGGCGAGGCCGCCGACCAGTGCGGCGAGCGGGATCACCCCCCAGGTGACGGTCCGGAAGGCGGCGTGCATGACGCCCTGGTTGTGGGCGGACATCCGGGACTGCCGGCACGGGGCGCTGCACACGTTGATGCAGGACATGAAGAAGCCGTAGCAGCCCATGGTCACCGCGATCACCGGTCCGGCGGGCAGGGCGGGCGCGGCGAGCACGCCGAGGCCGACCAGGCAGTGCAGCAGCAGCGACCAGGCCATCGTCCGCCCCAGGCCGAACCGGCGGGAGAGCCGGGGTGCGACCACGGCCCCGGCCAGTGCGCCGAGCGCGGCGACCGACATGGCCGCACCGAAGACGCCGACCTGCACGCCCAGGCCGCGGTAGGCGAGGACGGGCAGCACGGTGACGAAGACCGGCCCGCCGCAGTTGAGCGTGACGGCGGCCAGGACCACCCGGCGCAGCACCGGGTCGGCCCAGTTGAGCCGGAAGCCGCGGGCGAGCCGCTCCCGGATCGAGCCCTGCTCCACCGTCCGTTCGCCCCACGGGCGCATGGCGCGGAAGCAGACCGCCGAGACCAGGTAGCTGGCCGCGTCGACCAGCAGGGCGGCCACGCCGAGCGCGCTGTAGAGCGCGGCGGCGACGGACGGCCCGGCGACCTCGGAGACCGAGCCGCTGCCCTCCAGCCGGGAGTAGGCGCGGACCATGCCGTCCTCCGGCACCACGGCGGGGACGGCGACGAGATAGCCGACGTTGAAGAAGATCGTCGCGCCGCTGATCACCGCCACGCAGCCGAACAACAGCGGGGTGGAGAGCGCGTCCAGGGCGTAGGCGAGCGGGATCACCGCCACCGCGACCAGCCGGACCAGGTCGCAGACGAGCATCGTGCGGCGCTTGTCCCAGCGGTCGACCAGCACCCCGGCGACCGGCCCGAGCAGCGGTATGCCGAGGTACTGGGCCATCGCCACCACGCCGACCTGGAGGGCGGAGGCGTGCAGCACGAAGATCATCAGGGTGGGGACGACGAAGACCGTGACCTTGTCGCCGACCAGGCTGACGGTCTGCCCGGCCCAGAAGAGCGAGAAGCCCCGGCCGAGCAGCGCCGGGCGGGCCGGGTCCGCGGTGGCGGCACGGGCGGAGTCCGCCGTCACGACTCCTCCCGGACGACCAGGGCGGCGGTCTTGCCGGTGCGGCCGTTGCTGACCAGGTCCGCCACCGGGCGCACCCGGAAGGACCCCGGGTCGTGCTGGAAGGCCGTGCTGAGGGTGAAGGTGGCGGCGAACAGCTCCTTGCGCAGCCGCTCGACGTCCGGGGCCGCCGTCGGGTCGGTGGCCAGCAGCAGCAGCTCCACGGCCGTCGCCCGGCCGCCCCGCTCGGTGAGCACCACCTGGGCCCGGGCCACGCCCGGTTCGCGCTCCGCCCGGGCGATCAGCTCGTCCACGTCCAGCCCGAGGCCGCGGACCTGGACGACGCTGTCGCGCCGGCCCAGGACGCGCATCGCCGGCTCCGGGCGGCCGCACGGGCAGGCGGTCAACTCGCCGGCGTCGCCGGTGCGGTAGCGCAGCACCGGGTTGAGGACCGCCGGGTCGAGGGAGGTGAAGTCCAGCAGGCCGTCGGCGTCGGCGTGCACCAGCTGGGTCGGCAGCGGGTGGAAGACGTCCGCCGCGCAGTCCGGGGTGTTGGTGCCCACCACCCAGGTCTCGGTGCTGCCGAACATGCCCCAGCGCCGCGCCCGCGGGGCCACCGCGGCCAGGTCCTCCGCCAGCTGGTCCTGCCAGGCCTCGCCGAGCCACAGCACCTTGCGCAGCGACGGCAGTTCGAGGCCGGCGGCGCGGGCGTGGGCGAACCAGAGCCGCAGCACGCTGGGCGTGCCGCCGATGGCCGTCACCCGGCGTGCGGCCAGGAAGTCCAGCCAGTCGCCGTACTCCTCCGCGGCGACCGAGCCGAGCGCGATGATCCGGCAGCCGGCGAGGTCGGCGAGTGCGGCGGCGAGGAAGTGCGCGCCCCACATCCGCCCGGCGCCCCAGGCGTTGACGAAGACGTCGGTGCGGTCGAGGGGCTGCCAGTGGGCGTGCACGCCGGCCATGTAGAAGCCGGTGGGGGCGTAGCCGACCTTGGGGGCGCCGGTGCTGCCGCCGCTCTGGAACAGCCAGGTGGCGGACTGCTCGGCGGCCGGCTCCAGGTGGGCGAGGGCGGTGTTGAGGTCGTCCTTGGCCAGCGGCGGGAGTTCGGCGAGCCGGTCCAGGGTGTCGACGCCGAGGCGGTCCGGGTAGCGTGCGGCCAGGTCGGGGACGCTCCGCAGCCGCTCCAGGGTGTGCCGGGCCACGTGCAGCCGGGGCCCGGCGGCCTCGGGGGACAGCGAGAAGGCGGTCATCGGGGGTCCGTCCGGTGGTCGGTGGAGGTGACGGGTGAGGCGGGGGCCGGGGCGGGGTCGGGTGCGGGTTCGCGGACGTCGGTGGCGCCGGAGAGGTCGAGGGTGAGCGGGCGGGCGCCGTCGGCCAGCCACTTGGCGTGGCCGTCCCGGTAGGCGGCGAACCGGGCCCGGGTGACGTCCCGCTGGAGGGTGCGGTCCGGGTCGGTGAGGTCCGGGGCGATCACGCCGTCCGGCTCCAGCTCGGAGAACCAGTACTGCTCGCCGTCGTGCAGGAAGTCGACGCAGAAGAACGGGATCGGCAGCCGTTCGGCGAACCAGGCGGTGGCGGCGGCGAGTTCGGGCGGCACCGGCGGGAACTCCATGGCGCCGCCGCGGCTGGCGTTGGCGACCGGGGAGCCGGGTTCGGGGGTGCGCTTCATCACCGCGTACGGCCGGCCGTCGACCACGTAGACCCGGTAGTCGACGGTGCCGTCGCCCAGGTACGGCTGGATCACCAGGGTGGTGTCGCCGCCCTGGGCGAGGCTGGCCAGGCCCCGGACGTCCTCCGGGCCGCGGGCCAGGTTGATCCCCCCGCCGCCGCACCAGCCGGCGGGCTTGACGATGGCCGGGTAGGTCATGTTCCCGAGCGCGACCTCGTAGCCGTGCTTGGCGGTGTCCCGGCCCGTCCCGATCCGCACGGTCGGGATGGCCGGCACCGGGGAGCCGGCCAGGAACAGCAGGGTGGCCAGCTTGTCGTTGCCGATCAGCGACACCTGCGGCGGGAACGGCAGGTAGAAGCCGGCCTGTTCGAGCACCGCGTACAGCGCGTACTGGTTGAAGACGTCCATCGACTGGTACGGCAGCGAGTAGAGCGCGGTGATGAAGAGGGTGTCCTCGGGGGTGACGGGCTCGTCGTCCACGTACACCCGGGGCCGGCCGGGCGCGGTGGCGTCCACGGTGACCGCGTCCGGGGCGTGCCGGCTCCAGCGCAGCCCGAGGTCGGCGGCGCTCTCGGCATAGAGGTCCCAGAAGAAGCCGTGCCACATCTGCGCCATCCGGGAGGACTCCCGGTCGGGGAAGATCCAGCACATCCGGCGCAGACCGTCGGCCGGGGGACTGCTGCTCATCGTGCTCCTCGGGCTGCTCGGGGCGCCTGCGCCGCGGCGGGTTCCTGCGCCGCGGGGCGTGTCGGTGCTGCGGGCGGTGTCGGTGCTGCGGGGGGTGCGTGTGCTGCGCGGGGCGCCGGTACGGCGGGGGGTGTCCGTGCCGCTCCGGGCGGGGCGGAGGGCCCGGCCCACCAGCAGCGGCCGGCCGCGGGGAGGGTGTCCACCGGGTCGTAGTAGGGGTGGCGCCGGTCGAGCGCGGCCTGCGGGCCGCCGTCGGCCTCCAGGCTGGTGCGGTAGTTCTTGGTCCAGTACGAGATGCCGCGCTCGCGGTCGTACTCCACCGCCTGGTGCACCCAGCGCTTGCCGACGTGCGGGACGTCGCAGACCAGCCGCGGGGTGGCGTACCCGGGCAGGTAGCCCATGATCGCCTCCTGCAGGTGCTGCGCCCGGTGCAGCGGGGTCCGCCAGTGCTCCGCGCCCGGGACGAGGTCGCAGAGGTAGAAGTAGTACGGCAGGACGTTCGCCTCGCCCTGCAGCGCGAAGCAGAGGTCCAGCAGGTCCTCCGGGGTGTCGTTGACGCCGCGCATCAGCACGCCCTGGTTGCGGACGTCCCGCACGCCCGCGTCCAGCAGCGCCCTGGCCGCCTCGGCGACCAGCGGGGTGACCGAGCGGACGTGGTTGGCGTGCGTGTGCACCGCGAGGTTGACGGCGCGGCGGGCGGCGACGGCGGCGACCCTCGCCACGCCCTCCAGTACCCCGGGCTGCAGCCAGTGCTGCGGCAGGCCGACCACGGCCTTGCTGGCCAGCCGGATGTCGCGCACCGAGCCGAGGTCCAGCAGCCGCAGCAGGAAGGTCTCCAGGCGCGGCCAGGGCACGTTGGCGAGGTCGCCGCCGGAGACCACCACGTCGCGCACCGCGGGGGTGCGCTTGAGGTAGTCGAGCATCTGCTCCTGCCGGTCGGCCGGGCGCAGCCGCAGTCGGGCCTTGGTCACCTGCGGCGTGGAGGTGCCGACCAGGTCCATCCGGGTGCACTGGCCGCAGTACTGCGGGCAGGTGGCGGTCAGTTCGGCCAGCACCTTCGTCGGGTAGCGGTGGGTCAGGCCCTCCACCGCCCACATGTCCGTCTCGTGCAGGGAGTCCCGTTCGGCCAGCGGGTGGCTGGGCCAGCGCGGGTGGCGGTCGCTGCGCACCGGCAGCATGTAGCGGCGCACCGGGTCGGCCAGGAACGCCTCAGTGAAGGCCTCCGGGGTGGTGGGCGCGCCGGGTGCCATGGTGTTCAGCACCTGCGGCGGCAGCAGGATCGGCATGGTGGCGACGTCGGCCTGGTCGGCGGCGAGTTCGTCGTAGAAGCGGTCGGTGAGCAGGTCGCCGGCGACGGCCCGCAGCTGGCGGGCGTTGCGGACGGAGTGGGCGCGCTGCCACTGGGCGTCGCGCCACTGCGCCGCGGTGACCTGCCGCCAGCCGGGCAGCCGGCGCCAGTCCGGTTCGACCAGCGCCGTCCGCACGTACTGGTACGGCTGGCGGATCACGGGGTGGTCCACGGGGTGGTCCACGGGGTGCTCCACGGCGCGCTACCGGTCGGTGAGGAGGGCGGCGTGACGGGTGCGCAGTTCGCGTTTGAGCACCTTGCCGGTCGGCCCGAGCGGGAAGTCCTCGGCCGTGCGGGCGATCCGGACGGCGGCGAGGGCGGCCAGCCCGGCGTCGGCCAGCGCCGCGTTGGCCGCGGCCCGGACTTCCTCGGCGGTGGCCTCGGCCGCGTCGGCCTGCAACCGGACCACGGCGACGGGCTGTTGGCCGGGGCCGGAGCCCGCGGGGACGCCGACGACCGAGCAGTCCTGGACGAGGCCCGCGCAGTCGGCCAGCAGCACCTCCTCGATCGGCAGGCTGTAGACCGGGCCGGTGGCGGTGTCGATGACGTCCACCGTGCGGTCGAGGTGGTAGTAGCGGCCGTCGGCGTCGCGGCGGGCGACGTCGCCGGTGAGCCAGTAGCCGGACAGTTCGAAGCTCGCGGTCAGCCGCTCGTCGTTCCAGTACCCCGGTGTCAGGGAGGGGGCGTCCACGGCGAGCAACCCGACGGCGCCGTCCGGGACTTCGGTGCCGTCGTGGTCCAGGACGGCGGCCCTGCGGACGACCTCCAGCGGCTTGCCGACGCAGCGGTCGTCGCGGGCGCTCTCCGGGGTGGTGACCTGGCCGAACAGCGCCATGCCCATCTCGGAGGAGCCCAGGCCGTCGATGAACTGCGAACCGGGCAGGGCGGGTTGCTCGGCCTTCTCGTGCGGCAGCAGCCAGGGGCGGATCAGTCCGGCGGGCCGCTCCCCGAGGGTGACCAGGCGGCGGATGTGCCCGTGGTGCGCGCTGTCGCCGGTGTTGAACCAGGAGTGCACCCGGGCCGCGCCCCGCACCGGCAGCTCGCCGGTGGCGAGTTCGACGAAGGTGCGCGGGAAGGAGGCCACCATGGTCGGCCGGAAGGCCTCCATCACCGGCTCGACGACGGCGCGCCGCCAGTCGGACATCACCACGGTCGGCAGGCCGAGCAGGACGGCGGTGAGGAAGTAGCTGAGACCGCCGGCGTGGGTGTGCGGCATCAGCGACATCAGCCGGTCGTAGGGCTCGGCGGGGAAGCGCACCATGCGCGGCTGCTTGCCGTCCCAGAAGGCCCGGTGCGCCAGCATGGTGGACTTGGGCGTGCCGGTGGTGCCGGAGGAGTGGATCAGCGCCACCACGTCCTCGGCGGCGTGCCGGTACGGGTGGGCGGCGGGCAGGGCGACGGCGGCGGCGTCGAAGGCCCGCACCTCCGCGGCGAGGGCCAGGAAGCGCGGGCGGCGCTGCGGGTCCTCGCGGTAGGCGGCGGCCAGCCGGGTGGTGTCGTCGGCGACGACACCGACCACCCCGACGTGGTCCAGGTAGCGGACCATCACGTCGTGCCGCATCGCGTCGTTGACGAGCGCGGGGACGGCGCCCAGCGAGGTGAGCGCGAGGAAGTGCAGCAGCGGCTCCAGGCCCTCGCCGATGACGACGGCGACCGGCTCGCCGGGGCGCACCCCGTTGGCGTGGTACCAGGCGGCGTAGCGGTCGCGCAGGGCGACCAGGTCGAGCAGGCTGTGGCCGCGCAGCACGACCTCGCCGCGGTGGTCGGTGCGGTGGGTGAAGACGAGCGGGACGGACCGGTGGGGGTTCGCCGCGACCGCGTGGTCGAGGAAGTTGCCCGCCCCGAGGTCGGGTTCGGTCATCAGTCGCTCGCGGGCGGCGAGGGGCGCGATGGGACTCTGGTCGCTCATGGCGGTCTCCGGGCGTGGGGTGCCGGGCGCGGGCTCTCGTGGAACGGCGCCTGGGAGGGGGTGAGGGGGTGCCCGCGGGCCCGTCGGGGCGTGCGGGCGGTGGGGAAGAGCGGGGACGGCGGGACGGTGGTGACGCGGGGCAGGGGCGTTCCGGGTGACGGGTGACGGGTGACGGGTGACGCGGGCCGGGCCGGTGGCGGGTCAGGCGCGGTCGAGGATCTCGGCGACCACCCGTCGGCCGGAGCGGATCGCGCCCTCCATCAGCCCGAAGAACGCGGTGCTGGTCTCGGTGCCGGCCCAGTGCACCCGCCGGTGCGGCGCGGTCAGCGTCGGGCCGAGCCGCACCCAGTCGCCCGGCCCCAGCAGGGCGGCGTAACACCCCTGGCTGTACGGGTCGTTGAGCCAGTCGGTGACGTGGAAGCCGATCGGCTCGGGGAGCATCGGGAACAGCCGCGCCGCCTGGGCGAGGGCTTCGGCGCGCTGCTGCTCCGGGGTGAGCGCGCCGAAGCGGTGGGCCTCGGCGCCGGTGACGAAGCCGGTCAGGACGCCGATCCCGCTGCCGGGGGAGTCGTCCACGGTGGAGAGCAGCGGCCCCCGGGCGTTGACCGACCAGCCGGAGAGGCCGTTGTCGCGCCAGAGCGGCGCCGGGTAGACCAGGTGGACCTTGACGGCGCAGCCGCGGGCGGTGCGCTCCCCGGCCCGGGGCACCGGCGGGGCCGGCTCGTGGGCGATCGCGTCGGCGAGCAGCGGCGGCAGCGCCAGCACCGCGACGTCCGCCCGGTACGCGCCGCGCCCGGTGTGCACCGTCACCGCGTGGTCGTCCTGGTGGACGGCCCGGACGGCCTCGCCCAGCCGCACGCGGTCACCGAGGCGCTCGGCGAGCCGCTCGCACAACTGGTGGGCGCCGCCGTCGATCCGGTCCTGCTGGGCGCCGCCGGCGAAGGCGTTGAGGTAGCGCAGGCCGCCGCCGGAGCGCAGGTAGAAGGCGAGGTGCAGGACGGAGACGTCGGCCGGATCGGCGGCGCACATCTCGCCCAGGAAGAGCGGGAAGAACAGCCTGGCGTCTGGGTGGGCGAGGTGCTGCTCGGCCCAGTCGGCGGCGGTCAGGGTGTCCAGCCGTTCGGCGTCCGGGGTGAGCCAGGGGGCTTCCGGCCGTACGGCGGCGGTGAGTTCGGCCAGCCGCTCGAACAGGTCGCCGAGGGCGACGGCGTCGAGCGGGGGGAAGCGGCCGTCCCGGGTGG
Source organism: Kitasatospora sp. NPDC085464 (assembly GCF_044541955.1). Taxonomy (NCBI): domain Bacteria; kingdom Bacillati; phylum Actinomycetota; class Actinomycetes; order Kitasatosporales; family Streptomycetaceae; genus Kitasatospora; species Kitasatospora sp. NPDC085464. Next base: position 59,010 of record NZ_JBITTM010000041.1, on the reverse strand, counting down.
CCGCCGTGGTGCCCTTCGACGCAGGGGCGGCCGGGGCGTCGTCGGCAGTCGGGTCGAGCGCGAAGCGGCTGGCGCCGAGCATCGTGGTGGGGACGGTCTTCAGCCCCAACTCCGTTATCAGCGCGTGCAGTTCGGTGTGCTTGTCGCCGAGGTAGGCGGCGCCGGCGTCCACTCGGGTGCCGGGGGAGGCCTCGATGCCGTGGGTGCGTCCGCCGACCCGGTCCCGGGCCTCCAGGACGGTGACGTCGATCCCGTGTGCCACCAGCCCGTCGGCGGCGGTGAGGCCCGCCAGGCCGGCACCGACCACGACCGCCGATCTTCGCCGGCCGTCGGCTCCGCGGCCGTCGCGTCTGCGGTCCTCGCTCATGCGGCGGCCGTGATGCGCTGCGCGAGGCGGGTCGGGGTGGGGGCGAGCAGGAAGTCGTCGAAGCCCAGCTCGACGCCGTGGGCGCGGGCGACGGCGCTCAACACCCGGGTGGCGACCAGCGAGTCGCCGCCGAGGTCGAAGAAGTCGGAGTCGGCGGTGACGTCCTCGCGTTCCAGGACGCGCCGGAAGACGGCCACCAGGGCCTCCGCGGTGGCGGGTGTGCTGAGGTCAGTGCTCAAGGGAGGTCTCCTTCGACCTGTCGGGGGCAGCCGCGTAGCGCAGGTGGCAGCCGGCCCGGTCGATCTTTCCGCTCGGGGTGTGCACCAGGCGGGGCACGACGGTGATCCGGCCCGGCACGAGGTGGCCGGGCACCCGGTCCCGCAGGTAGGACAGCAGGTCGCGGTCCAGCCGTCGGGCCGGGGGTTGCGGGCGCGCCATCACGTACGCGACCAGGGTGGTGCGGCCGGCCGCGGTGGCGCCGGTGACGGCGGCGGCGGTGACGTCGGGATGCCCGGTGAGGTGCGCCTCGACCTCGGCCGGGTCCACCCGGATGCCGCGGACCTTCAACTCGCCGTCCAGGCGGCCCTGGTGGGTGAGCAGTCCGTCCGGATCGCGGCTCATCCGGTCGCCGGTGCGGAAGAACCGCGCGCCGTCCAGGGTGGTGAACCGCGCCGCGGTCGCCTCCGGCAGGCCGAGGTAGCCGAGCGCGACGGCGGGGCCTCCGATCAGCAACTCGCCCTGCTCGTCGAGCCGTTCGACGACGTGCGGCAGGGCGTGGCCGATCGGCGCGCGGGTGGTGCCGTCCCAGGTCCGCCCGGGGGCCCGTGGGCCGGCGAGGTCCACGGCGTGGGTGATCTGGGTGGTCTCGGTGCAGCCGTAGGTGTTCAGCAACCGGATCGCCGCGGTGGGCAGCCGGGCCCAGTCGGCCAACCGGGCCGGACCGGCCGCCTCCCCGCCGATCACCAGCAGGCGCAGGCAGGACGGCAGTCGGTCGCCCGACTCGACCAGGTGGTGGACCAGTTCGTGCCAGAAGGCGGTCGGCAGGTCCAGCACGGTGATCCGCTCGCGCTCGACCGCCCGCAGGAACCGGGGGAACGAGCCGCTGTGCGCGTCCCGGTCCATGACCAGGGCCGCGCCCGTGGTGAGCGTCGGGAGGATCTCCTCGAAGCAGGTGTCCCAGTTGAGCGAGGCGAACTGGAGCACCCGGTCCTCGGGGGTGAGGTCGAACAGTCCGCCCAGTGCGCGGGCGGTCGCCGCGACCGCGCGGCGCGGTGTCACGACGGGTTTCGGCTGCCCGGTCGAACCCGACGTGAAGAGAATGTAGGCCGGTCGGTCCGGGTCGTGTTCCGGACCGCTCCCGGCGGGGTTCGCCGGGAGGGTTCCCGGGGGGTCCCCGGAGATTTCCGTCGGTTCGGGTAACCCCCTTAATGGAAGGTCGAGTCGGAGGATGTCACCGGTGCTGCCGGACACCGCCGTACGGCACCGGGCGGCCGCCGCCATGGCGTGCCGGCGGGCCGTCGGGAATGCCGGATCGACGGGGCAATAGGTGCCCCCGGCGGTCAGCACGCCGAGAAGTGCGACCACCGTTTCCGGCGTGTGGAGCGCCGGCACGGCGACCGTGCCGGGATCCGGGCCCAGGCGGGTGGCCAGGGCGTTCGCCGACTCCAGGAGCCGGCCGTAACTCAGGGCGTGTCCGTTGTGGACAATCGCCGGACGACGGGGATTTCGACGTGCGATATCGCTGAACACGTCGAGCAGGTCGGGGACGACCCGGAGGGAACCACGATTAATTGACATGCCCGCCCCAAATGGCGCTGAGAAGTGCTCATCCGTGCTCGGCGAACGGCGACTCTACCTTCGAACATGCGTGGCGACAATGGATGTTGAGGGTGTTCTTCCAAGGGGTCGTGGCAGAACTGTGAACCACCCTCGGGCGGTACGGTCGTTCGGGTAAGGACGGCGTCGGGCAACGCCTCTGACGTCACATCAGCACCGGCGGGCGGTACCTGCCCGCCCTTGTTGTCCGTCACCGCCCTTGTTGTCCGTCACTGCCCACCGGTGTCCGTCACCGCCCACGGGTGTCCCGGGCGCGACAACCACACGCGGGTCCCGTCGCGTGTAACCGGCGGGGACCGCAGGTCCGTCACCGATTCGAGGGAGAGGAGCCTCATGGCGTCCGTCAAGGAGAGACTGAGCACCGCACGGGGCCAGGCGTTCATCGGCCGGGAGGAGGAGGTCGCGTGCTTCGCACGGGCCCTGGCCGGGGATCCGCAGTCCCCGTTCGTCTTCTCCGTGGTCGGTCCGGGCGGCATCGGCAAGTCCACGCTGCTGCGCCGCCTGGCGGACTGCGCCCGGGCGACCGGACGGCTGCTCCTGGAACTGGACGGCCGCTTCGTCAGCCGGGACCCGGCGGACTTCGAGCGGGTCGCCGCGCCGTTCCTGGACGTCCCCGGCACGGTCCTGTTCGTCGACTCCTTCGAGCACTGCCAGTGGCTGGAGAGCTGGCTGTGGCAGCGCTTCCTGCCCCGCGCCGCCGACGACACCCTGGTGGTCCTGGTGGGCCGGCAGGCGCCCCAGCCGCAGTGGACCGCCGATCCCGCCTGGGCCGGCCTCCTGCACGTCCGTGAACTGCAGCCGTTCTCCGCGGAGCAGGCCCGGAGCCTGCTGACCACGGCGCAGGTGCTGCCCGAACTGCGCGAGCGCGTCCTGCGGTTCGCCGGGGGCAACCCGCTGGCGCTGTCGCTGGCCGCCGCCGCCCGGGTGTCGGACTGGAGCCGCGAGGACGTCTGGGCGCCCTCGGCCGACGTGCTGCGCACCCTGCTCTCGGGCCTGATCGGCGAGGTGCCGAGCGCGGCGCACCGCCGCGCCCTGGAAGTCGCCGCGCAGGCCCACTCCACCTCCGAGGAACTCCTCGCCTCGGTGCTGCCCGGCGAGGACGCCCACGTGCTGTTCGCCTGGCTCCGGGGCCTGCCCTTCATGGAGTCCACCCACCGCGGACTCCACCCGCACGACGCCGCCCGCGAGACGCTCGCCGCCGACCTGCGCTGGCGCGCCCCCAACGCCTTCCTGACGATGCGCGGACGCCTCGCCGAGGAGTACCTGCGCCTGCTGCGCGAGGCCCCGGAGGAACGGGTCTGGACCGTCACCGACGAGCTGTTCTACCTCTTCCGGGACGGCGAGATCGTGGCCCGGACCCGCACCTGGTCCCGGGAGGAGGAGGTGCACGACCGGCCGCTGCACCCGGACGACCTCGACGTCGTGCTGCGGATGGCCGAGCAGACCGAGGGCCCGGCCTCGGCGGAGCTGGTCCGCTACTGGGCGCAGCGCCAGCCGCAGGCCTTCAGCGTCTACCGCCTGGTGAGCACCGGCCGCGTCGTGGCGTTCACGGCCCGCCTCGCGCTGCCCGCCCCCGCCGACCCGCAGGACGTGGCCACCGACCCCGTCGTGGCCGCGGCCTGGGCGTACACCGAGGCCACCGCACCGGTGCGCCCGGGCGAGCACATCGGCATCAGCCGATTCACCGTCTACCCCGAGCGGTACCAGGTGCCCTCGCGCGTCATCGACCTGAGCAGCTCCCGCGCCCAGGCCGAATCCGCCCGGGCCCGCGCCCGCGCCTACGGCTTCGCCGTCTGGCGGGACGCCGAGGCGTGGTCCGCGCGCGTCAGGGGCAGCCTCACCGACACCGGTGCACGGCCCCGGGTCGGCGGGCACACCTACGGCGTGTTCGGGGTCGACTGGCGCCGGGTGCCCGTGGAGGCCTGGCTGCGCCACTTCATAGCGGCCACGGCCGTGCCCGCCCAGGCGGGCCCGTCCGGGGTCTCGCGCAACGCGTTCGACCAGGCCGTGCGGGAGGCCCTGGTGCACTGGCGCGACGCCGGTGCCTTCGCGGCCTGCGCGCTGTTGCGGGCCCGGCTGGCGGCGGACCTCGACGATCCGGTCGAGCAGCTGCGCGCCCTGCTGCGCCGGGAGGTGGACGAGCTCGCCCGTGACCCGCGCGGTGCGCGGGCCCGGGAGGCCCTGACGGCGGGCTACTTCTCCGGTGCGCCCACCCAGGAGGCCGCGGCCCGCCGCCTGGGCCTGCCGTACGGCACCTACCGGCGCCACCTGCGCCAGGGCCTGGACCTGCTCTGCGAGGCGCTGTGGCAGCAGGAGCTGTTCGGGCCGCGCTGAGCCCGGGGGCCCGGGCCACGCGAGGCCGCCGTCCCTGTTCCTGCTGAGCCCGCGGGCCCGGCCGGCGGGAGCGGGTGGACAGGTGCGGACAGCGGTGGACAGTCCTCGCCCCGCCCGGGCCTGGCAGGTGGACAGCGCCCGGTCCGAGTCTGTGCGGCATGAACGTTGCGTACGGACACAACGGAGCGCGCCGGTCCGCCCGACCGGGGGCGGCGCTCGGGGCGCTCGCCGCGGCCCAGTTCACGGTCATGGTCGCCACCTCGATCGTGAACGTCGCGCTGCCGCAGATCCGCGCCGGCACCGGCCTCTCGGACGGCGGCGTCACCTGGGTGGTCAACGCGTACGGCCTGGCGTTCGGCGCGCTGCTGCCGGCCGGCGGGCGGGCGGCCGATCTGCTCGGCCGCCGCCGGGTGCTGACCGCCGGGCTCGCGCTGTTCGCGGCCGGCTCGCTCGCCGCGGGACTGGCCGACTCCGCGGGCCCGCTGATCGCCGCCCGGGCCGTCCAGGGCCTGGCCGCGGCGGCGATCGCCCCGGCCGCGCTCGCCCTCGCGGTGGAGCAGTTCCCCTCCGGCCCCGGGCGCGGCCGGGCCCTGGGGGTCTGGGGCGCGGTCTCGGGCGCGGGCGGGGCGGGCGGCGTCCTGCTGGGCGGTGTCCTCACCGAGGCGTGGGGCTGGCCCTGGGTCTTCCACGCGGTCGCGCTCGGGTCGGTCCCGGTGCTGGCCGCCGTGGTGGCGCTCGTACCGGCGGAGCCGCCCCGGGCGGCCCGGCGCGGGGCCGGGCGGTTCGACCTGGCCGGCACCATCGTCGTCACCCTCGCCCTGACCGGCCTGGTCTGGGGTCTGACCACCGCACGCGGAGCAGGCTGGGGCGACCGGCGGGTGGTCGGATCCCTGGGCGCCGCCGTCGTCCTGCTCGCGGCCTTCACCGTGATCGAGCGCCGCCGGACGAACCCGCTGATCCCGCCGCGGCTGCTCACCACCGGACGGGTGGCCGTGGGCAACCTCCTGATGGCGCTGCTGGGTTCGGTGTGGATCGCGCTGTTCTTCTTCCTGCCGCTCCACCAGCAGCAGGTCCTCGGATCGGGGCCGCTCGCCACCGGGGCGGCCCAACTCCCGCTCGCCGCCGCCAACATGCTCGGCGCCGCGCTGGCACCGCGGCTGTCCCGGCGGGTCGGGGCGACCACGACGCTGGTCGCCGCGCTGCTCACCGAGGCCGCCGGCCTGCTGTGGCTGGCCCGGATCAGCGCCGACGGCAGCTACGCCACCGACGCCCTCGGCCCGAGCCTGCTGGTCGGGCTGGGCCTCGGCACCGCCTTCGTCGGACTCACCGCGCTCGCGGTGGACGGCGTGCCGCCCCGGGACTCCGGGCTGGCCGGGGGACTGGTCAACACCACCCGCCAGGTCGGCGGCGCGATCGGCCTCGCCGTCCTGACCACCCTCGCCGGGTCCGTCACCGCCCACGCGGCCGCCCACCAGCCCCACCGGGAGGCCCTGGCCGCCGGCTTCCGCACCGCCTTCGCGCTCTCCGCCGGCGTGCTGGCCGTCACCGCGCTGCTGGCCGTACTCCTGGTGCGCCGCACCGGCGGGAGGGCCGCGACGGCCGGGCCCCCGGTGCCCGAGCCCCCGGCACCCGGGCACGAGCCCGGGTACCAGCCCGAGCCCGAGCACGAGGGCGGCCGGGCCCGTGCCGAACTGCCCGGCTGACACCGGGCCACCGACCGACCGACCACCCGACTGACCGTCCACCCGACCGACCATCCACCCGACTGACCGTCACACCCATCGAAAGGGCTCTCGGCATGACCGCCAAGCCGTACCTGACCGGCCACTACACCCCCGTCGCCGACGAGATCACCGCCACCGGCCTGACCGTCGAGGGCACCCTGCCCCCGGAGCTCAGCGGCCGGCTGATCCGCAACGGCCACAACCCCAAGCCCGGCGTCACCCCCACCCACTGGTTCAAGGGCAGCGGCATGGTCCACGGCATCCGGCTGCGCGACGGGCGAGCCGAGTGGTACCGCAACCGCTGGGTGCACACCCCCGCCCTGGACGGCGCGCCGTACCTGACCGAGCACGGCCCGGACCTGACGGCCAGCGTCGCCGGCACCCACGTCATCGAGCACGCCGGGCGGCTGCTGGCGCTGTGCGAGGCCAACCTGCCCTTCGAGCTGACCCCCGAACTGGAGACCGTCGGCGCCCACGACTTCGGCGGCAGGCTGCGCACGGCGATGACCGCGCACCCCAAGGTCGACCCGGTCACCGGCGAGCTGCACTTCTTCGGCTCCTCGCCCGTCCCGCCGTTCCTGACGTACCACGTCGCCGACGCCGAGGGCGAGATCATCCGCAGCGTCGAGGTCCCCGGGGCGAGCGCAGCCCTGAAGCACGACTTCGGCCTGACCCGCCACCACGTGGTCTTCATCGAGGGCAACGTGACCTTCGACCCCGCCGAGCACTCCGGCATCCCGTACGGCTGGCGGGACGAGCAGCCCGCCCGGATCGGCCTCATGCCGCGCGCCGGGGACGGCGCCGGGCGGATCCGCTGGTTCTCCATCGAGCCGGGCAACCTGCTGCACGTCGGCAACGCCTACGAGGACGGCCTGGGCCGCGTCGTCCTGGAGGGCCCCACCGTGGACGCGGAGGGCTTCCGCCGCTCCTGGAACTGGTGGGTCGGCGCGCCCGGGCGCGGCAGCGAGCCGCTCTCGCGCTCGTTCAACCGCCGCTGGGTGGTCGACCCGGCCGCCGGCACGGTCGACGAGCAGATCATCGACGACCTGCCGGTGGAGTTCCCCACCCTCAACGAGGAGTACCTCGGCGCCGAGCACCGCTACCAGTACGCCGTGTCCTTCCCCGACGACGAGGGCTACGGGGAGTACGGCATCGTCAAGTACGACCGGGTCACCGGCGCCCGCCGGATCCGCCGGATCGGTGACGCCCGACTGCCCAGCGAGGCCGTGTTCGTGCCCGCCGCGGGTGCGACCGGCGAGGACGACGGCTACCTGCTCACCGTCGTCTCCGACCTCAAGCAGGACGCCTCCCAGCTGCTCGTGCTGGACGCCTCCGGCCTGGACCGGGTGGCCACCGTGCACCTGCCGCGCCGGGTCACGGCCGGCATCCACGGCTCCTGGATCCCCGACCACGGGCCCGACGCCGACGCGGACCGGGGCTGATACGGACCGGGGCCGACCCGGACCGGGTGCGGAAACCCGCTGCCGGGCCGCCGCCCCGTCGCCGCCCGGTCACCCTCGGGTGGCCGGTGGCCGGGGGCCGGGGGCCGGGGGCCGGTGGCCGGGGTGCCGGGTGGCCGGGGTGCCGGGTGGCCGGGGTGCCGGGCGGCCGGGCGGCCCGGCCGCCCGGCGGTCGGCGGAGGGCGACCGGCCCCGGCGGTGCGGGCGTCAGGACCCGATCGGGGCCTCCCAGGCCAGCCGGGTGCCGCCGCCCTCCGCCGGTCCGACGGTGAAGGACCCGCCGACCCGCTCCGCACGCTCGGCGAGGTTGCGCAGGCCGCTGCGCCGCCCGCCCTCGGGCACGCCGACACCGTCGTCCGTGACGGTCAGCACCACCCGCCCGGCGAGGGCGCGCAGCGTCACCTCGACCCGGGAGGCCTGCGCGTGCCGGGCGGCGTTGCTGAGCGCCTCGCCGAGGACGGCCACCACGTGCTCGGCCAGCTCCTGCGGCACGTCGGTGTCCAGCAGGCCCTCCATGCTCAGCCGGGGCGCCAGGCCGAGCGGCCCCTGCGCGTCGGTGACCACCCGGGTGGCCCGGGCGCGCAGGCCCCGGTCGGGCTCGCTGTGGGCGCGCAGGCCGAAGATGGTCGAGCGGATGATCTTGATGGTCTCGTCCAGGTCCGCCACCGCCCGGGCCACCCGGTCCGCGGCGGCCGGGCTCTCGATCAGCCGGCCCGCGCTCTGCAGCGTCATCCCGGTCGCGAACAGCCGCTGGATCGCCAGGTCGTGCAGGTCCCGGGCGATCCGGTCACGGTCCTCCAGCAGGTTCAACTGCTCGGCGTCACGCCGCCGTTCGGCCAGCTCCAGGGCGAGCGCAGCCTGGTCGGCGAAGCCCAGCAGCGGGCCGGTCTCCTCCGGCCCGAACGCCGGCTGCCCCTGCGCCCGGGCCAGCAGCAGCACGCCCCGCCCGTACCCGGAGCCGGTGCCCAGCGGCACCGCCACCGCCGCGCCCAGCCCGTCGAACCGGCCCGCCGGGCCGGCCGGGAACCGGGCGTCGCAGGCCAGGTCGTCACTGGTCACCGGCGAACCGGAGGCGTACGCGGCGCCGGACAGCGTGCCGTCCACCGGCACCGTCACCCCCAGCCGCCCCGACGGCACGCCGCCCAGGGCCACCTCCACGGCCAGTTCCTCGGCCCGCTCCTCCGGACCGGCCAGCGCCACCGACACGTCCGCCAGCTCGGCGCCGGATATCTCCCGGGCCCGCCGGGCGATCAGCTCGACCACCTCCAGGCGCGGCGCGCCCGACAGCAGGCTGCGGGTGATCTCGGTGCTGGCCCGCAGCCAGCGCTGGCGCAGCTGCGCCTCCTCGTACAGCCGGGCGTTGTCGATCGCCACCCCGGCCGCGACCGCCAGGGTGGAGATCACCGCCTCGTCGTCCTCGTCGAAGTCCAGCCCGCCGCGCTTGTCGGTGAGGTAGAGGTTGCCGAACACCTCGCCGTGCACCCGGACCGGCACCCCCAGGAAGGTGTGCATCGGCGGGTGACTGGCGGGGAAGCCGACCGAGGCCGGGTGGTCGGACAGCACCGGGCAGCGCAGCGGCTGCGGCTCGCGGATCAGCTCGCCGAGGATGCCCCGACCGGACGGCGGCGGGCCGATCGCGGCCATCTCCTCGTCGGTCAGACCGACCGTCAGGAACTGGGACAGCGAGTGCCCGTCCGGACCGATCACCCCCAGCGCGCCGTAGCGGGCGTCGACCAGGTCCGCCGCCGCCTCGACGATCCGGTGCAGCGCCTGGGCCAGATCCAGCTCACGGCCGACCGCGAGCACCGCCTCCAGCAGGCTGTGCACCCGGTTCTGCGTCCCGCGCGCCGCGTCGATCCGCCACTGGAGCTCCTCCAGCAGCTCGTCCAGGCGTAGCCGGGGCATCCGCGCGCCGCCACCCGCCGCGCTGCCGTCCGCTCCGCCCACCGCTGTCCTCCTCGTGTTGCGCCCTGACCGGCCGAGCCCGCCCCCGGCCCGGCTCGGGTGCCGTCCGACCAGCGGGATCTCCCCGTTCACGGTAGTGCCCGCGGGGCGGTGAGCGGTACGGCGGGGTCGGATCCGGGCTCCGCCGGATCGGGCCTTTGGTCCCGAGCCCGGGGGCCCTGCGGCCCCTGCCGCCGGTACGGCGCGGCTGACAGGGTGGGGACGGAGCGGACGGGGCGTCAGCACGCGCCGTATCCTGCGCCCGAACCGCCGAACGCGACACCGTGGAGGACGCTCATGAACGAGCGGAACGAGTTGACGTCAACCGTACTGGCCGGGGTCGACGGCTCGCCGCAGAGCACCGCCGCCGTGCACTGGGCCGCCGGGGAGGCGGTGCGCCGGGGCGCGTCGCTGCGGCTGGTGCACGCGTGGCCGTGGCTGACCGACGGCGTCTCCTCGTTCGCCGAGCCCGACGACCTGCCCGACGTCGTCCAGCGGACCCTGGCCGAGGCGGCCGAGGACGTCCGCGGGCGCCACCCGGAGCTGGCCGTGCAGACCGACGCGGTGCTGGACGCGCCGGTCGACGGCCTGGTGGCCGCCGCCGCGGACGCCGAACTGCTGGTGCTCGGTTCGCGCGGCCGCGGCGGCTTCACCGGGCTGCTGCTCGGCTCGGTCGGCATGGCGGTGGCCGGCCGCAGCGGTGTGCCGGTGGTCGTGGTGCGCGACGCCCACGAGGGGGCGCAGGACACGGGCGAGGTGGTGGTCGGCGTCGACGCGCACGGCGCGGAGGAGGAGGTGCTCGACTTCGCCTTCCGTGCGGCCGTGCTGCGCGGCGCCCGGCTGAGGGCGGTGCACGGCTGGGACCTGCCGCCGGTGTTCGGCTACGCGGGCGGGGCCGTCCCGGCGGGCGAGATCGAGCAGCTGGAGGCGCTGGAGGCGAAGCTGCTCTCGCTCGCCCTGGCCGGCCCGCGCGAGCAGTACCCGGGCGTCGAGGTGGTCGAGGACGTCCGGCTGGGCGACGCCCGCGCGCTGGTCGAGGCCTCGGCCGGGGCCTCGCTGGTCGTCGTCGGCCGGCGGAACCGCCCGGTCGACTTCGGCCCCCGGCTCGGCCGGGTCGCGCACGCGGTGCTGCACCACGCCGAGGCCCCGGTGGCGGTCATTCCGCACGGGGCTGACGGCTGACGGCTGACGGGGGCCCGAGGACGGGCCCTTGGGCCTGGCGGACGGGGGGCCGTACGGCTCTGTCGTCCGCCGGGCCGGGAGCGCAGGCTCGGTAGCAGGGAGGACCACGCGGTCGCGCCAGTGGACCGCTCTCCGGCCGAAGGAGTGGATCGTCATGACGCGCGCCCAAGCACCGACCCCGGTGCCGAACCCGGGGCCGAACCCGGTTCCGGTGCCGAACCCGACCCGGGCCCCGGCCCCGCCCGCGGCGCTCGGCCCGGCCGAGCTGCGGCTGCTCGCCGCCGCCGGCGGAGCGGCGCCGTCGCTGCACAACAGTCAGCCCTGGCGCTTCGCACCGACCCCTGACGGCCACGGCCTCGCCGTGCACGCCGACCCCGGCCGCTCGGTGCCGCTGGCCGATCCGGTCGGCGCCGCGGTGCACATCGCGGTCGGCGCGGCCGTGTTCAACCTGCGGGTGGCCGCCGGGCGGCTCGGCCGCGAGCCGGTGGTCCGGCTCCTCCCGGACGCCGCCGACCCCGGCCTGCTCGCCGTGCTCGACCTCTCCAGCCCGGCCCGGGAACGGACGCCCTTCGGCCGCGACCTCCACCCCGCCATCGCCGCCCGGCACTCCAGCCGCGAGCCGTTCACCCAGCGCGACGTCCCCGAGGCCGTGCTCGGCGAGCTGATCACCGCCGCCCGTGAGGAGGGCGTGGCGCTGGCCGCCCTGGAGGAGGACGGCGTGCGGCGGGTGCTGGCCCTGACCGCCGAGGCCGAGCAGCGCAACGCCGCCGACCCGGCCCGCACCGCCGAGTCCCGCGCCTGGCTGCGGACGGACGGCGCCGCGGCCGGGGACGGCATCCCGTGGTCCGCGCTCGGCTCGCAGGACCACGACGCCCGGGTGCCGATGCGCGGGTTCGCCGGCCGCCCGCCGCTCGCACCCGCGCCGCCGTCCCACCGCTTCGAGGCGCTGCCGCAGCTGTGCACCCTCACCACCCCCGGCGACGGCCCGCCGGACTGGCTGCGCACCGGCCAGGCGCTGGAACGGGTGTGGCTGCTGGCCACCGTGCACGGCGTCCGGCTGACGGTCTGGCACCAGGCCGTCGAGTGGCCGGACACCCGATGGGCGTTGCGCGATCCGGCGGAGGGGCCGGGGCACGTCCAGTTGGTGCTGCGGGTCGGCTACGGCCCGCCGGGTGCGGCCACGCCCCGCCGCCCGGTCACGGAGACGCTGGACGGGCCGGCGGGGGACTGAGCGGTCCGGCGGGGGACTGAGCGGTCCGGCGGGCCGCTCGGTGCGCGGCAGCTCGGTACCCGGCTACTCGGTACGCGGCTGCTCGGCGCGCGGCCGGTCGGTACGCGGCCGGTCGGACGGCGCCAGCACCTGTGCCCTGAGCCGCAGTTCGGGGCTGCGGCGGAAGGTCAGGGTGAACTGCACCCACTGGCCGGCCCGCAGCGGTGGCGGGTCGGCGATCATCAGGTCGGCGTCCTCCGGGGACATCGCCAGCTCGCCGCCGCCCGGGACGGCCAGCGACGACGCGGGCTCCCAGCGGCCCGCCGTGCCCTGGTGGAGGTGCCGCTTCGGCGTGATCCTGCCGCCGAACTCCCAGTGGGCGCCGGTCAGTTCGTCCGGAACGTCACCCGGGTTGCGGACCGTGAAGAAGGCTGCCGTCGCGGCCGAGGCCGCGCCCGCCGCCGGGAGCAGCACCCAGCCCGGCCCGGCCTCCAGCGGGCGGGTGCGGCCTGCCCCGCCGACCGCCGTCCACCCGGTGAGCAGCACCAGCGCCAGCGCGGCCGCGCCGACCGGCGGCCCCACGGCCGCCAGCCGCTGCCGCGTGCGCACCGACAGGCTTCCGCCGCGCCGCCCGGCCGTCTCCCGCGTGCGCACCGACAGGCTTCCGCCGCGCCGCCCGGCCGTCTCCCGCGCGCTCACCGGAGGCCCCCCGTCCGGCCGCGCGGGCGCCCCCCGCGCGCCGGTCCGCCCCGCCCCGGCTCCCAGGTCCGCAGCCGCAGGCTGTTGCCCACCACGAGCAGCGAGCTGAGCGACATCGCCACCGCCGCCAGCATCGGGTTGAGCAGCCCGACCGCGGCCAGCGGGATCAGCACCAGGTTGTAGCCGAAGGCCCACAGCAGGTTGGCCCGGATCGTGGCGAGGGTCCGCCGCGCCAGCCGAACGGCGTCCACCACCGCCTCGATGTCGCCGCGCACCAGGGTCAGTCCGGCCGCGCCGATCGCGGCGTCGCTGCCCGAGGCCAGCGCCACCCCCAGGTCGGCCGAGGCCAGTGCGACCGCGTCGTTGACGCCGTCGCCGACCACCGCCACCGTCCGTCCGGCGGCGCGCAGTTCGGCCACCACCTCGGCCTTGTGCTCGGGCGAGGCCGAGGCCACCACCCGCTCGATGCCCAGGTCCCGCGCCACCGCGCGGGCGGCTCCGGGGCCGTCCCCGGTGAGCAGGACGGCCTCCAGGCCCATCCCGCGCAGCCGGTGCAGCGCCCGCCAGCTGCCCGAGCGCAGCGTGTCGCCGACCGCCAGGACGGCTGCGGGCCGCCCGTCCAGCTCGACGGCGACGGCCGTCCGGCCCGCCTCCCCGGCCTGCGCCACCGCCTCGGCCAGGTCCGGGGGCAGCGCGGTGTCGTCCGGGCGCACCACCCGGACGGCCCGGCCCTGGACGGTGCCGGCCACCCCGAGCCCGGCGGCGGCCGCGAAGCCGTCCACGGCGGGCAGCTCGCCGCACCGCTCCCGGGCGGCGGCCGCGACGGCCCGGCCGATCGGGTGCTCGGAGCGGTGCTCGACCGCGCCCGCGAGCCGCAGTGCCTCCTGCGGTGCGACGCCGTCGGCGGCGGTCACGGCGGCCAGCTCCATCCGGCCGGTGGTCAGCGTCCCGGTCTTGTCCAGCACCACGGTGTCCACCCGGCGCAGGCTCTCCAGCACCTCCGGGCCGCGCACCAGCACACCGAGCTCCGCGCCCCGCCCGGTCGCCGCCAGCAGCGCCGTCGGCGTCGCCAGCCCGAGCGCGCACGGGCAGGCCACCACCAGCACCGCGACGGCCGCCGTCACCGCCGCCTGCGGGGCGGCGCCCGCGCCCACCCAGAAGCCCAGTACGGCGGCCGCGATCGTCAGCACGCAGGGCACGAACACCCCGGCCACCGCGTCGGCCAGCCGCTGCGCCCGCGCCTTGCCGGCCTGGGCGTCCGCCACCAGGGCGGTGATCCGGGCCAGTTGGGTGTCCGCGCCGACGGCGGTGGCCCGGACCACCAGCGCGCCGCCGACGTTCACCGTCGCGCCCGCCACCCGGTCCCCGGGGCCGACCTCCACCGGCACGCTCTCCCCGGTCAGCAGGCTCAGGTCGAGGGCCGAACCGCCCTCGACCACCACCCCGTCGGTGGCCACCCGCTCACCCGGACGCACCACGAACTCCTGCCCCGGCAGCAGCAGTTCGATCGGCACCGGGCGCTCCTCGCCGTCCGCGCCGCGCAGGCACACCTGCTTGGCGCCCAGCTCGGCCAGCGCCCGCAGCGCGGAACCGCTGCGCCGGCGCACCCGGCCCTCCAGCAGCCGCCCGGCGAGGACGAACAGCGGCACCCCGACCGCCGCCTCCAGGTACACGTGCGCCGTGCCGCCGCCGTCGGCGGTCAGCGAGAACGGCATCCGCATGCCCGGATCCCCGGCCCCGCCGAACACCAGCGCGTACGCCGACCAGCCGAAGGAGGCCACCACGCCGAGGCTGACCAGGGTGTCCATGGTCGCCGCCGCGTGCCGCAGCCCCTGCCACGCCCGCCGGTGGAACGGGGCCGAGCCCCAGGTCACCACCGGGACGGCGAGTGCGAAGCAGACCCACTGCCAGGCGGTGAACTGCAGTGCGGGCACCATCGACAGCACCAGGACCGGGACGGCCGCCAGGGCGGTGACCAGCAGCCGCCACCGCTCGTCCGGCTCCTCCACCGGCCCCCCGACCGGCGCTCCCCGCGGCGCCAACTCGGCGGTGTAGCCAGCCCGTTCGACCGCCGCCACGAGATCCTCGACCGGCACCCCGGCCGGGTGCAGCACCCGGGCCCGCCCGGTCGCCAGGTTCACCCCGGCCGTCACCCCGTCGATCCGGCCCAGCCGCTTCTCCACCCGGCCCACGCACGCCGCGCAGGTCATCCCGCCCACCGCGAGGTCGGTGGACACCAGGGCGTCGGCGTCCGCGACCGCGCTCACCGCGTCCCGCCCATGCCGTGCCCGTCCATGCCGTGCCCGCCCGTCCCCGGCGACGCACCGCCGCTGCCCGGCCGCAGCCCGGGCGCCACCGGCCCCACCTGCCGGCCCACCCCGTAGGCCACCACGAACACCACCACCAGCAGCAGGGCGAACCCCGCCAGCACACTCGACGGCCGGACACCCGGCGATTTCGCACTCACCCCACAGCAGTCGGACGCGCCCCGCGATCGGTTCCCGTACGCTCCGAGAATCCCGCGCGCAGGCCTCGGAAATAATCGGATGACGGGCCGGGCCCGACGGAGTAGCGTCCGGGACGGCGCCTCCCGATGCGCTCGGCCCCGGTTACTTCATCTGACAAAAACAAGTGCCCCCGGTGCCACTTCGATCCCGGGAGGCGCCCGCCTCGGCGTGCGCCCGCACCCTCCCTTCCCCAGCCTGACCACCCACCAGGGGGACCTCTGCATGACCCGGTTCAGCCGCGAACGGACCAAGGCCGACACCAGGGCCGAGATCCGGCGAGAACTACCGGGACTCACCAGGCGCGGGGTGTCCTCCCCGCTCGCCACCGACGGCCTGTGGCCGGTCCCCGAGGTCGCGCACCTGCGGTCGGCACCGCCGCCCTTCCTCTCCCGCAAGCCGGCCGCCCCGAGCAGGGCCCCGGGCACGGCGATCACCAACCACCAGGGCGGAACCGGGTACGTCCGCGAGCCGAAGTCCGAGCTGTTCCTCCTCGCCGTCGCCCACCTGTTCGGCCAGGAGAGCTTCTACGAGGCGGCCGCCGAGCGCGACGAACGCTACGTCCGGCTGATCCGCGAGCACGCCGTGAGCGACCCGCAGTGGACCCTCGGCCTGCTGCGCTGGCTGCGCGCCGAGGCCCGGATCCGGACCGCCGCGGTGGTCGGGGCGGCCGAGTTCGTCCACGCCCGGGCCGCGGCCGGCGCCGCCGGACACTCCCGGCAGGCCGTCGACGCCGTGCTCCAACGGCCCGACGAACCCGGCGAACTGCTCGCCTACTGGACCGGCCGGTACGGCCGCCGACTGCCCCAGCCGCTGCGCCGCGGCATCGGCGACGCCGTCCGCCGGCTCTACACCGGCCGCGCGCTGCTGAAGTACGACACCCCCTCGCACGCCTTCCGCTTCGGCGACGTCCTGGAGCTCACCCACCCCGCGCCCGACCCGGCGAAGCCCTGGCAGGGCGCGCTCTTCCGGTACGCCCTGGACCGCCGCCACCGCCCGGAGCACGCCCTGCCCCCCGCCGACGAGCGCCTGCTGACCGCCCACCACGCCCTGCTCGACGTTCCGCCGGCCGACCGCCGGGCGCTGGTCACCGAACCCGGCGGGGTGGAGCGCCTGGCGGAGGCCGGGATGACCTGGGAGGCGCTGGCCGGCTGGCTGCAGGGCCCGCTGGACGCCGCCGCCTGGGAGGCCGTCATCCCCTCGATGGGGCCGATGGCGCTGGTCCGCAACCTGCGCAACTTCGACCAGGCGGGCGTGGCCGACGAGGTGGCCGCGGCGGTGGCCCGCCGGATCGCCGACCCGGAGGAGGTGCGGCGCTCGCGGCAGTTCCCGTTCCGCTTCCTGGCCGCCCACCGGGCCACGCGCCCCTCGAAGTCGTCGCACTCCTCCCGCTGGTCGGAAGCGCTGGAGACCGCCCTCGGCCACTCGCTGGCCGGGGTGCCCGCGCTGCCGGGCCGCACCCTGGTGCTGGTGGACCGCTCGGGCTCGATGTTCGACCAGCCGTCGGCCCGGAGCCGGCTCAACCGGGCCGACACCGCCGCGGTCTTCGGCACCGCGCTGGCCGTCCGGGCCGAGCAGGCCGACCTGGTGCAGTTCGGCACCGGCAGCGGGGTCGTCCAGCCGGAGGCGTCGGTGCTGGAGACCCTGCGGCGCTTCCGCAACCTGGGCGGCACCTCCACGGCCGCCGCGGTCCGGGCCCACTACCGGGACCACGACCGGGTGGTCGTGGTGACCGACGAGCAGGCCCACTGGCCGTCGCAGAACGTCTTCGCGCCCGTCCCCGAGGACGTCCGGGTCTACACCTGGAACCTGGCGGGCTACGCCGCCGGCCACAGCGCCCCGGGCCCGCACCGCTACACCTTCGGCGGCCTCAGCGACGCGTCCTTCGCGCTGATCCCCCTGCTGGAGCGCGGCGACAGCGCCGCCTGGCCCTGGGACTGACTGCCCGGCCCCGGGACTGACCGCCCGGCCCCGGGGTGGATCAGGGCCGTACGCTGCGCGGCCCGGTCACCGCGGCGCCCAGCGCGCCGACGCGGGCGCGCAGCTCGCGGTCGGCGGTGGCCACCAGGCAGTCCCGCTCGGGGTGCTCGGCGCGGGCGGTCCGGACCAGCTCCACGATCCGGTCGTCGCCGCTGCCGCTCGCCTCGACCACCCGCACCGCGGGCAGCCCGGTGACGCCCCGGGCCGCGCCTTCCACGACCAGCACCACCTCCAACGGGCCCGGCCGGTCCGGCAGGCCCCGCTCGGCGACGGCGACCAGCGCGTCCCGCAGCCGCTCGGCGGCGCCCCGCCGGTCCCGCCACCAGCCGTCGGGCACCGACCCGACCACGTTCGCGCCGTCCACCACCAGCAGCGTCGGCCTGCCCTCGTGTCCCATGACCGCCAAGCCTGCCACCCCGCACCGCCCCCGGCCGAACCGGCACCGCGACCGGCGCCGTGACGGCGATTCACGCCGCAGGAGCTCGTGGACGGCATCGGGCAGAGCGACGTTGTCGGCGCGCAGGGCGGAGATCAGCGACAGCTGGGCGGAGACCCTGGCGGCGACGATCCGCCCGCGGGCATGGCAAAGCACCGATCCGCCGGGTCGGTCGGATCGGTGCGATGGGGGAGTGGTCGGGTCGCGGTGATGAGGCCGGTGTCGTCAGGTGACGTCGTCAGGCGGTGTCGTCGGCCAGGGTGATCCGGATGCCCACGGTGCCGCGCTCGCCGCGGCGCAGCCGGCTGCCGAGCAGGGTGAGCACGCCGAGCAGGCCGTACTTCTGACGCAGCAGGGTGCGGTAGGCGGCGGTGCGCTCGGGGCCGAGGATCTCGGCGGTCGCCGGGTACTGGTCACCGGTCGGCCGGCCCTTGACGTCGCACGGACCGACCAGCACGTCGGCGCGGTTGCGGATCCGCTTGACCTTCCAGGAGTCCGCGACGGTCCAGATGCCGAGCGCCTCCCCGTCACGGACCACCCACACCGGGGTCGGCACGGTCGTGCCGTCCTTCTTGTACGTGGTGACGAGCAGGTAGCTCCCGGAGGAGAGCCGGACGATCCGGGCGAGCCGGTCCGAGGCGGAGGGGTCGGGCGTGGTCATGGCCGGAATTCTAGAGGGGATCGGCCCTCGGCCGTGCCGACCGGCCGTGGACCGCGCCGCAGGTCAGCGTCCTCAGCGCGGCCGGCGGGTGCGGCCGGTGCGCAGCAGGGCCCGGGCGCGGCGGGTCAGCCGTCGGTGGCCGCGGCCGCCGACGCCGGTGGCGCCGCCCACCGCGGTCGCGCCGCCGCCGCGGTACGCCGTGACGGCGCCGGCCGGGGCGTGGGCGGGTGCGGTGCGGCGGAGCGCGGCGGTGCGGACGCCGGCCCAGACGGCGAGGGCGGTGCCGAGGACGGCGGCCGTCCAGACGGCGGGGGCGGCACCGGGGTCGTCGCCGCCGATGACGGGCGGCTGGGCCCAGGGCGGCAGCTGGGAGGCGGCTGCGGCCTCCGGGGCCCCGGGGGCCTCCGAGGGACCCGCCGAGGCGCCTGCCGAGGCGCCTGCCGACGGGCCCGCCGACGCGGCCGGTGCGCCGGTGTCCTCGACGAGCTGCCCGACCGGCTGGACCTTCCCGAGCGCCCCGAACCCCCAGTCGAGCAGGGCGGCGGCCTCGTCGTAGACCTTGCCGTTCGCCTCGGGGTGCATCACCGTCACCAGCAGGGTGCGGCCGCCCCGTTCGGCGGCGCCGGTGAAGGTGGCGCCCGCGTTGGTGGTGTAGCCGTTCTTGACGCCGATCAGGCCCGGGTACTTGCCGAGCAGCTTGTCGGTGTTGGCGATGTCGAAGCTGGTGCGCCGGCCGGTGAGCGTGTCCAGCCCGCCGGGGAAGCGCGCGGTGCGGGTGGCGCAGTAGGAGCGGAAGTCGGCGTTGCGCAGCCCGGCGCGGGCGAAGAGGGTGAGGTCGTAGGCGGAGGAGACCTGGCCGTCCATGTCGTAGCCGTCGGGGGAGACCACCTTGGTGTCTCCGGCCTGCAGCGTTGCGGCGCGGGCCTGCATCTCGGCGACGGTCTGCTTGACGCCGCCGTTCATGTGGGCGAGGACGTGCACGGCGTCGTTGCCGGAGGCGAGGAAGACGCCCCGCCAGAGGTCCTCGACCCGGTACGACAGGTTCTCCTTGACGCCGACCAGGCTGCTGCCGGCGCCGACGTCGGCCAGTTCGGCCGGGGTGACCCGGTGTTCCAGCGAGCGGTCGAGCTTGGGCATCACGGTGTCCGCGAACAGCATCTTGAGCGTGCTGGCCGGGGGCAGTTGCAGATGGGCGTTGCGGGCGGCGAGCACCTCGCCCGTCCCGGCGTCGGCGACCAGCCAGGACCGGCCGCTCAGCTCGGACGGCAGCGCGGGCGCTCCGGCGAGCGGCGCGACCTGGACGTCCGGGCTGCCGAGCCGCTCCCCGCCGACGACACCGACGACGCCGGTGCCGCCGCCGCGTATGAGGGCCGCGAGGGCCATCGGCGTGCCGACGGCGAGCACCAGCACCGTGGCGGCGGCGCCGGCCGCGGCCCGGGTGACGTACGGGGGCTTCTGCTGCACACACTTGGGCTGCACATACTTGGGCTGCACACCGCGAACGTACCCGGGCCGCCGTCCGGCCGCCGTGCCTGCTGCTCCGTCCGGTGCCTTCTCCCGGTGCCCTCAGCCGGCGCCGCCGTGCGCGACTTTGGTGGTGCCGGGCCGCGCCGAAAGTCGGATGACCGTGCGGTGGCGGATTCCTAGGCTCGGGGGTATGAAGACCCTGCTCGGCTACCTCGGTTTCGTGCTGATCCTCGGCGGCGCCTCCGGCCTGCTGTCCGGTTGGCTCGGGGGTTTCCGGCTGTTCGGCTTCGTCCGCCTCCTGGTGCCGCACGGCCACGAGACCGCCGGGTACGCCGTCCTGCTGGCGCTCGGCGTCCTGCTGGCGATACCGGCCGCTCGCCGCGGCTGAGGCGGTGCCGGCGTCCCGGGGCCCGTCCTAGCTCCCCGCCTTCGGCCGGACGTCGACGGTGAGCGGGCCGCCGTCCCGCGGGTGCAGCGTGCAGTAGGCGAAGCGTTCGGCGCCCGAGAACCAGTCGGCCTGGGACGGGCCGAGCACCGCCCGGGCGAGGTGCTGCCCGGGGTGGGCGGACTCGGCGTCCAGGGCGACGCCGGTGCAGCCGGCGCCGAGCACGGCCAGGGCGGTGTTCCACTGCGACGCCGACGTCGGCCGGGTCATCGTGAGGACCTTGCCGACCTGCGCCTGGTGCGGTCGGCCGCAGTCGACCGCCTGCCAGCCGACGGGGGTGTTCAGGTTCACCTCCGCCGGGCCGACCGGGGCGGTGTAGTCGATGCAGTCACCGGGGTTCAGCTGCGCCGGACGTGCCGAGGCCGTCGGGTGGTTCGGGGTCCGGACCGGGGCCGCGGAGTCGTCGGACGAGCCGAAGGGCGGGTCGGAGATCAGCCGCATCGCGATCATGGCGACCACCAGGACACCCGCGCTGAACAGGACGGCGTTCCTGGCCTGCTTCTTCTGCTTGGGGACGGGCCCCACGGTCTGCGGGGCCTTGCGACGGCCGTGGCGCCCGGCCACCTTCCACAGCTGCTCGGCGACCGCTGCGGCCCCGGCAGGGCGGCGCGCCGGATCGCGCGCCAGCAGGGAGCCGATCAGCAGGTCGAGCTCCTTGGGCACGTCGGGCCGTTCGTCCCGCAGGCGCGGGGGAGGGGTGGGCTGCACCCGGTCCGCCCGGCCGCGGGCCGGCGGGTGCCCGACCAGCAGGGCGTACAGGGTGCCGCCGAGTGCGTACAGGTCGGCCCGGGCGTCGACGCTCCGGCCGAGGTACTGCTCGGGGGCCATGTAGGCGAGGGTGCCGGCGGCGATGGTGTGGTCGGCCTGCTGCGGAGCGTCCTGGGCGGGCTGCTGTGGAGAGTCCTGGGCGGGCTGCGGGCGCTCGTGCACGAGGCCGAAGTCCAGCAGCTTGACGCCGCCGTCCGCGGTGAGGAAGAGGTTGCTCGGCTTGACGTCCCGGTGGACGAGCCCGGACGCGTGGGCCGTCGCCAGCGCCTCGGCCACCCGGGCGCCGACCTCGGCGACCCAGCCCACGGTGACCGGGCCGTCGTCAGGGCGGGCCTCCAGCGAGCGGCCCTCCAGCAGCTCCATCACCAGGAAGGGCGCGTTCTCGAACTCGCCGAAGTCGTGGACCACGACGATCCCCGGGTGCTGCAGCCCGGCGGCCGCCCGGGCCTCCCGCAGGAAGCGCTCCCGGCCGTCCACGGTGGTCCGGTGCAGCAGTTTCACCGCGACCCGCCGGTCGAGCAGCTGGTCCTGGGCCGCCCAGACCTCGCCCATGCCACCCGCGCCCATCGGGCGGTCCATGACGTACCGCCCCGCCACGATCGTGCCGCTCAGCACCGCGTCCGCCTTCCCATGAGTCCCGGAAGCACCACAGGCTAGGGGCACGCACGGACGCTCCCGCCACGGGGGTTGACGTTCCGTCGCCGGCCGCTGCCGCCACCGGCGTCGGCCGCACACGATCGAGGGCGGTGCCGGAGCGGAACGCCCCGTGCTCCGCCGGCCGACGCGCTCGGGCGGCGGGCGGCGGAGCACGGGGGTCGGAGCACGGGGGTCGGTCCGGCGGGTCAGAAGGTGAGGTTCCAGGCGTCGATCGTGCCGGTGTCGCCGGCCGCGCCGTCCTTCACCCGGAGCTTCCAAGTGCCGTTCGCCGCGCTCGCGGCGGCGTTGACGGTGTAGGTCTTGGCGACGTTGTCGGTGCTGTCGTTGTTCGGGAAGTCCTCCAGCAGGTAGACCGTGCCGTTGGGGGCGACGAGGGAGAGGACGAGGTCACCGCGGTAGGTGTGCTTGATGTCCACGCCGACCTTGAGCGTCGCGGGGGCGTTGCCGGTGACGCCGGTGACGGTGATCGGGCTCTCCACCGTGGTGTTGTCCGGGATCGCCACGTCGGTGGTGTTCTCGACGTACGTGCCGGTGGGCGGGGTGGTGCCGCTGACCGCCTTCAGCGCGTCGACCTGGCCCTCGCCGAAGAAGGAGTTGACGGCGGTGGTGCCGGTGCAGCGGCTGTCCGACGCGGGGCAGGCCAGGTCGTTGGCCTGGCTCGCCAGCCGGGCCCGGATGTCGGCCGGGGTGAGCGTCGGGTCGGTGCTCGCGATCAGTGCGGCCACCCCGGTGACGTGCGGGGAGGCCATCGAAGTGCCGCTCTTGGTGCCGTACTTGCCGCCGGGCAGGGTCGAGTAGACGCCGGTCGCGCCGTCGCCGCCGGGCGCCGCGACGTCGATGACGCCCCGGCCGAAGTTGGAGTAGGAGGCCTTGCCGCTGCCGCTGCCCGTGGCAGCGACGGTCACCACACCGGGGAGTTCGGTGGGGATGTCGAGGCAGGCGTTGCTGATGGTCCGGGTGACCTTGGTGGAGTCGTTCGGGCTCTCGGTGTCGGTGGTCTTGTTCGCCAGGTCGTAGTTCGCGTTGCCGGCGGCCGCGACCTGCAGCGACCCCTTGCCCTCGGCGTACTCCTGGGCGCGCTTGACGCCCTCGATGATGGCCGCCTGGTCGAGGTCGTCCGGGCAGTTGAACTGCCACGGGTCGGTGTAGTAGCTGTTGTTGGTCACCTTGAAGCCGTGGTCGCCGGCCCAGACGAAGCCGCAGACCGTGTTCTCGGCGTAGAACAGGGTGCTGGTGGGCTCGGCGATCCGGACGGAGGCGATCTTCACGCCCGGTGCGACGCCGACGACGCCCTTGCCGTTCTTCGCGGCGGCGATGGTGCCGGCGACGTGGGTGCCGTGGGTGTCGACGTCGCGCCAGGCGCCGGTGCGGGTGTCGGCCTTGCCGTACGCGCAGGAGGCCGAGTCGGCGGCGTCGAAGTTCGGCGCGAGGTCCTGGTGCTGGTCGTCCACACCGGTGTCGAGCACGCCGACCTTGACGGACGGGGAGCCGGTGGTGACGCTCCAGGCCTGGTCGGCCTTGATCTGGGTCATGTCCCAGCGGTTGGACTCGGTGAGCGTGGTGGCCGACTGGGCGGGGTTGGCGGGCAGGGCCGGGTTGTAGGCGTCGGCCGGCACATCGGAGGTGCGGGTCGCGCCGACCTGCTGGATGCCGCTGACGGTCCGCAGCGCGGCGGCGAAGCCGGAGCTGGCGGAGTGGGCGACGATGACGCCGATCGCGTCGTAACTCGCGAAGACCGTACCGCCCTTGGCGGCGACGGCGGCCTTGGCGGCGGCGATGTCGGCGGGGGCGCTGATCACCAGGTAGGCGCGGGTGCCGGCGGCCCAGCCGGCGGCGGTGGCCGGGGCGTTGACTGCGGCGGGGGCCTGCGCGGCCGCCGGGGCGACGGGCGCGGTGACGCCGCCGGGGGCGGCGGGCGCGGTGTTCGCGGGGGCGGCGGTCGCGAGTGCCGTGGGGGTGGCGAGCGCCATGGCCGAGAGAACGGCGAGGGCGGCGGCCGGGCGGCCGAGCCGCCGGGATATCAGGGGTGACACGTGTCCTCCGATTCGACCCGTGGGTGTGAGGGGATCGCACGGGATTTGAAGGAAACATGCCAGATGGGGGAGGACTTGGGGAAGACTTTACGCCTGACGACTTTTCACGGAAACGTTACGTTTTGATGTCGTGGGGTGCAGAACTCTGGCCGGACCCGGGGCCGGACGGAAAACCCGTTGGCCGCCGGCATCCCTGCTGGAACGATCCCGGGATGACCGACCACCGTGACGCCGTCCTCCGCCTCTGGGGCCGCCAACTGTACGAGCGCCAGGGCACACCGCCGACGTGGGCGGAGGCGGTGCTGGGGGCCGCCGGCCGTCCACCGGCCGCCGTCGCGGCGGCGATGTCCGGCCGGCTCGACGCCCTCGCCGACGACCCGTCAGGCGATGCGCGGCTCCTGTTCCGCGAGGTCGCCAAGCTGGCCGCCAACCTGTGCGCCGACGGTCTCTACGACGCGGACGTCGGCACCCGGATCGGCCCCCTCGCGCTGCGGCTCGGCGAGTCCGAGCCGGGACTCGCAGGACCGCTCGGGGATGCGCTCGGCCCCCTGCCCGACGGGCCGGCGTCCCTGGTCACGGTCCTCGCCGCCGAGCTGCGCGGGGCCCGCGCAACGAGGCTGCGGGCGATCGACGCGCTGCTGGAGTGGGCCCGACTGGGCCATCCGCAGGCGCTGACGGCTCTGTCCGAGGTCGCCGCCGACCACCGGACCCAGGACGTCACGGTCTGGACCAAGGCACTCAACCGGATCGACCTGTTCGGTGACGAGCGCCTGGAACCCGGCCTGCTGCGCGCGCTCGCCGACACCGGGCACGGCGGGGTGCGGTGGTCCGCGCTCGCCTGTGCCGCACTCGGCTTCCACCGGGCCGTTCCACTGGTGACGGCCCTGCTGGAGCACCCGGACCCGATGGTCCGCGAGGGCGCCTGCGAGGCGCTCGGCCTCCTCGGGGATCGAGCCGCCGTACCCTCCCTGGCGGCCCGGCTGGACGACGAGATCCACTGGGTGCGCAGCGGCGCCGCCCGGGCTCTCGGCGAGCTCGGCGGGGACCAGGCGCTCGCCGCGCTCTGGCGCGTCATGACGGAGCGTCGGAACCCCAAGGCCGGTCATCTCGCCTCGGCGGTGGCCGCCTTCGGCCCGCCGGTGGTGGACGACCTGATCACCCTCACCGCGGACCCCGACCCGGACCTTCGGGCGCTGGCCGCCCGCGCCCTCGGGGCCACGGCCGACGACCGCGCCCTGCCGGTGCTGGAACGCCTCGTCGCCCACGACCGCGCCGGCACCAGCCTCGGCGGCCTGGTGGCCACCGCCGCCAAACAGGGGCTGCGCACCGCGCACCGCATCCGCGCGCGACGCGCGGCGCCGGGGCGCTCGTCCGACGAGGAAGCCGTCTAGCCTGCGACGGCCGTCGCGTCGGCGGGCGGCCCCGAGGAGGCGATGCCGTCGAGCAGGACGGCGAGCCCGCCGTGGAAGGCCTCCCGGTGGCTCTCCTCCGGCGGGCCGCCGGCGGTGCTCTGCAGGGCGGTGAGCAGCGGGAAGCGCTCGGCGAAGTCCGGTGCCAGTACAGCCAGTTGGGTGGAACGCTCGGTCCACCAGTCCTCGTCGGCGACACCGGTGGCGGCCGCGGCGGCGCGGGCGTCGGCGGTGGCGGCGGCGAGGCCGCGGACGAACTGCCAGAGGGCGGCGACGGCTCCGCGCAGCGTCCGCGGGGGCAGGTCGGCCGGTCGCAGGGCGCGCAACAGGCTCTCCATCGCGGCGAGTTCGGCCGGGCCGAGCACCGGTCGGGCCTGTGAGACCCGGAGCACCCAGGGGTGGCGCAGGTAGCAGTCGTACAGGTCCCCGGCCCAGGCGGTGACCGCCTCCCGCCAGTCGTCCGTGGGCGGCGGACCGGCCGGGAGTTCGGCGAGCGCCCGGTCGTGCATCAGGTCGAGCAGTTCGGCCTTTCCCGGGACGTACGTGTAGAGCGCCATCGCGGTGCGGCCGAGTCGTTCGCCCACGGCGCGCATCGACAGCGCGGCCATGCCCTCGGCGTCGGCCACCGCGATTCCGGCGGACACGATCGCGTCCACACTCAGGCCCGGTTTGGGGCCGCTGCGCCCGGTGCGCGTTTCCGCGGGCGCTCCCCACAGCAGGGCGAGCGACCGGTGGGCGTCGCCCTGCCCGGCGTAGACGGTCATCCGACATCTCCTTATGGCGTAAAGTATCGCTCCCGTGGCAACTCTTTATGCCGTAAGGTTACCAATCGAAGGGGTTTCCCGATGACACTGCCCGTCACGTTCGTCGAGGTCGTCGAGGTCCGCCGGACCACGCCGCGCACCGCCCGGATCACCTTCGCCGCCGAGGAACTCGCCGACACCGTCGGCACCGCCCCGGACCAGCAGCTCAAGCTCTGCTTCCCGCGCCCGGGGCAGACCGAGCCCGTGCTGCCCGCTCGGCAGGACGACCCGATGGGCTGGTACCGGGCCTACCTGGCGATCCCCGAGGCCGAGCGCCCCCTGATGCGCAGCTTCACCCTGCGCCGCCGCCGGCCCGGCACCCGGCTGGTCGAGATCGACTTCGTGCTGCACGGCGACACCGGCCCGGCCGCCGCCTGGGCGCTGCGGGCCGAGCCGGGGGCGCGGCTCGGGATGGTCGGCCCCTCGGCGGAGTACGCCCCGCCGGTCCCGTACGCCGAGGCCGCCGCGGCGGCCGACTGGGTGCTGCTGGCCGGGGACGAAACGGCGCTGCCGGCGCTCGCGACGCTGGTCGAGGCGCTGCCGGCCGGGGTGCGGGCGCTCGCGTACGTCGAGGTCGCGGACGCGGCCGAGCAGCAGCCGCTGGAGAGCCGCGCCGACCTCGCCGTGCACTGGCTGCACCGGGGCGCCGCCGCCCCGGGCGCGGTGCTGGCCGCGGCGGTCCGGGCGGCCGAACTGCCGGGCGGCACGCCGTTCGCCTGGCTGGCGGGGGAGGCCGGGGCGGTGCGGGCGCTGCGCCGGCACCTGGTCGAGGAGCGCGGCGTGCCCAAGGCCTCCGTCGACTTCACCGGGTACTGGCGCCACCGGCTGACCCAGGACGACGCGCCCACCGCCGAGGACCTGGCGGACGCTCAGGAGCGGCTGGCCGGGTACTGATACGGAGCGGGCGGGCCCGGGCGGCTCGGCGGCTCCCCGGCCCGTCCCCGGAGGCCGCCGCGGTCGGCCCGGGTTTCGGCCGGGGCGGAGCGGGAAGGGAACGTCGTGGTGTCGACAAATGGTCAACCCGGTGGCGGGGTTTCGCCAGTGTCCGGAGTTCGCCACGGGAATCCCCGGCGCCGCGGCATCCCGTTCCACGCAGGGCCGATCGGCTGAAAGATGCGGATTCGGCCCGATTTCCGCCACGAATTTTACTGAGTGATGGTCAACTTTACTTTCTGATGGGTATTTACCCCCTTGTCGTGATCGCGCTCAGCTGAGTTGGATTGCGTCAGCCATTCATCAGACGAAAGGATGTCCATGATCGGCTGGCGGAAAGCCCAGCTAACAGCTGCCGTCACGGTCACCGCCGCGTCCATGGTCCTGAGCCTCGGGACCATCGCCGACGCAGCGCCGAACCCGGATCCGCAGAACGCCCAGGCGGCGTCCGCGGACGGGGCCCCGGCACCGGTGATCGTGATCCTGAAGGACCAGATCGCGGACGCCCCGGCCGACCACGGCCACCTCGGCGCCCGTCAGCAGAAGACCGCCTCCGCGCAGGCGCCGCTGCTGAACAAGGTCAAGGCGGGCGGCGGCACCGACATCAAGACCTTCGTGGTCGGCAACGCCTTCTCGGCGACCGTCAGCCCCGCTCTGCGCGCCCAGCTGCAGGCCGACCCGGCCGTCGCCGCCGTGGTGGCCGACGCCCAGGTCCAGGTCGCCCCGGCGTCCGCCGGCAAGGCGAAGCAGGCCAAGGACGCCGCCGACTCCGCGAACGCCGCCGGCGCGAAGGCGCCCAAGGCCGCCGCCGCTCCGCAGGCCGTCTCGGGCAGCAACGGCCAGGGCGCGGAGGAGAACGCGACCAACACGGCGTGCCCCTCCGACCCGAGCAAGCCCCTGCTGGAGCCCGAGGGCCTGTACTCGGTCCGGGCCTACACCGGCAACGGCAAGCCCGGCGTGGAGAACCTGGCCACCGGCAAGGGCGTCAAGGTCGCCTACATCGCGGACGGCCTCGACCCGAACAACCCGGACTTCATCCGGGCCGACGGCTCGCACGCCGTCGTCGACTACAAGGACTTCGCGGGCGACGGCTGGGACGCGCCGACCGGTGCCGCCGAGGCCTTCGGCGACGCCTCGGCGGTCATCGCCCAGGGCCGCCAGGTCTACGACGTCTCGCAGTTCGTCAACCCCTCGCACCCGCTGCCGGCGGGCTGCAACATCCGCATCCGCG
Source organism: Kitasatospora sp. NPDC085464 (assembly GCF_044541955.1). NCBI lineage: Bacteria > Bacillati > Actinomycetota > Actinomycetes > Kitasatosporales > Streptomycetaceae > Kitasatospora > Kitasatospora sp. NPDC085464. Next base: position 30,927 of record NZ_JBITTM010000041.1, on the reverse strand, counting down.
GCCTCGCCCCGGACGCCGACCTGGTCGCCCTGAAGGCCGGCGGCGAGCTGATGTCCAACTCGTCGATCCTGCAGTCGATCGACTACGCGGTGCGGGTCGCCCACGTCGACGTGCTGAACGAGTCCTTCGGCGGCAACGTCACCCCGGACAGCGGTGCGCACGACACCATCTCGCTCTTCAACGAGCAGGCCGTCAAGGCCGGTGTGACCGTCGCCGTCTCCTCCGGTGACGCCGGCATCAGCGGCACCGTCGGTACGCCGTCGACCGACCCGTCCGTGATCTCGGTCGGCGCCTCCACCGACAACCAGAACTACCAGCAGACCGGCTACGCGGCCGCCCAGTTCTCCAACAAGACCTGGAGCAACAGCCGCATCTCCGCGCTCTCCTCGGGCGGCTTCACCCAGGCCGGCCGCACCGTCGACCTGGTCGCCCCGGGCGAGTCGGACTGGGCGCTGTGCACCCCGGACACCGCCAAGTACGAGGACTGCACGGGCTTCAACGGCAAGCCCTCGCCGATCCAGCCCTTCGGCGGCACCAGCCAGGCCGCCCCGTTCGTCACCGGCGCCGCGGCCCTGGTCATCCAGGCCTACCGCGACACCCACGGCGGCGACTCGCCGGCCCCGGCGCTGGTGAAGAAGTTCCTCACCGGCACCGCCACCGACCTCGGCGTCCCGGCCGAGGAGCAGGGCGCCGGCCTGCTGAACGTCCGCGCCGCCGTCGAGGCCGCCCGCGGCTACGACGACGGGGACGGCACCGACGGCGCCAACACCGTCGTGGTCAACACCGGCCAGGTCGACATCGCCGGCACCCCCGGCTCGGCCCACACCGCCGACGTGTCCGTCACCAACACCAGTGACGAGCCCCAGACGGTGAGCGCCGCGACCCGCAGCTTCGCCCCGCAGGCGAGCAACCAGCAGACCGTCCAGCTGGACTCGTCCTCGACGGACACCTTCAAGTACGCCACCAACGGTGCGGACTGGGTGCAGAAGCAGGTCAAGTTCACCGTCCCGGCCGGTGCCGACCGCCTCGCGGCGTCGATCGCCTGGCACGGCGCGCCCAACCCGGTCACCAACGGCCCGGTGGTCCGCATGACGCTGCTCGACCCGTCGGGCCGCTTCGAGACCAACACCCGTCCGCAGGGCGGCGCCACCCCGGCGAACTTCGGCCTGGTGGACGTCCCGCACCCGGTCGCCGGCGAGTGGACCGCGATCCTCTACACCCCGGCGGGCAAGGCCGGCTTCACCGGCCCGGTCCAGTTCGGCACCGCCACCCAGCGGGCCGTCCCGGCCGGCGCGGTGAGCCCGAGCACCGCCGAGCTGAAGCCCGGTCAGACCAAGACCCTCAAGGTCCAGCTGGCCACCCCGGCGACCAGCGGTGACTCCAGCGAGGCGATCACCGTCTCCAGCTCCAACGGCAACACCACCAGCGTGCCGGTCACGCTGCGCAGCCTCGTCCCGGTCAACCAGGGCAAGGGCACCTTCACCGGCACCATCACCGGTGGCAACGGCCGCAGCGCCTCGCCGACGCAGGGCTTCACCTACGGCTTCGACGTCCCGAAGGGCCAGAAGGACCTGCGGGTCGGCGTCACCGTCGGCAAGGACTCCAACCTGCTCATGCAGGGCGCGCTGATCAGCCCGAACGGCACCCCGATCGACATCGAGGGCAACGGCCTGTTCGACGCCCAGGGCAACCTGACCGGCACCGCGGCCGGCGTCTCGGCCACCACCGTCAACCCGGCCGCCGGCCGCTGGCGGTTCGTCCTGAACGTGCTCGGCCCGGTCAGCGGCCAGCAGCTCGCCCAGGACTTCACCGGCACCGTCGCGTTCGACCAGGACCAGGCCACCGCGGCCGGTCTGCCGAACGACGCGCACACCAAGCTGGCGGCCGGCAAGCCGGTCACCGTCCAGGTGAACTACACCAACAACACCGTCGCCACCCAGAAGATCGCGGCCGACGGTCGCCTGGACCGCCGGGTGGACGTTCCGCTGGTGCCGCAGGGCGCCTCGGCGAACGTCAACCTGCCGCTGAGCCTCAGCTCCACGGTGCCGTCCTTCCTGGTGCCGCCGGGCACCGACCAGCTCAAGGCCGTGGCGGCGTCCTCGACGCCGGCGCAGATCGAGCTGAGCGCCACCACCGGCTCGCCGGACCTGTTCGGCGACCTGAAGAAGGCCCAGAACGGCTCCACCATCTCGGTCGTGACCGACAACGGCACCGCCGAGCAGCCGGTCGTCCCGGGCAACTGGAGCACCTTCGTCCAGCAGATCGGCCCGTTCGGCACCGGCGGCGCGCCGACCGGCACGTCCACCATCACGGCCACCGCGCACACCCAGGCCTTCGACCCGGCGCTGGCCTCCAGCACCGGTGACCCGTACGCCGCCTCGGTGAACGCCTCGGCCCAGGCCGCCAACCCGGTGACCGTCGCCCCCGGCGCCACCGGCTCGCTGCAGGTGACGCTGACCCCGACCAGCCCGAAGGGCAGCACGGTCAAGGGCGTGCTGTACCTGGTGTCCGGCCCCACCGGGGTGGCCACCACCAACAACGTCCTGAACACCACCGGTGCGGTGCTCGCGGCGATTCCGTACAGCTACACGGTGAACTGACGCTCCGTCACTGAACCGAAGGCCGAGGCCGTCCCGGATTCCCGGGGCGGCCTCGGCTGTTTCCCGCCGGAGGACGGACGCGGGGTTCCGGGGCCGGGCGGCTGGGCAGGTTCGGGAACGGACGGACGTTCTTGAGGAATGGGGAACCACGTGTCGTACGAGGCCGTCAAGCACAGCGACGTAGAGGTGAACGGGGTACGGCTGCACCTGGCCGAGCAGGGCGAGGGGCCGCTGGTCCTGCTGCTGCACGGCTTCCCGGAGAGCTGGTACTCCTGGCGCCACCAGTTCGCGCCGCTCGCCGAGGCCGGCTACCGGGTGGTGGCGCCCGACCAGCGCGGCTACGCCCGCAGCGAGCAGCCCGCGAGCGTGGACGCCTACACCCTGCTGCACCTGGTCGGCGACGTGACGGCGCTGATCGGCGCGCTCGGCGAGGAACGGGCCGTGGTGGTCGGGCACGACTGGGGCGCCCCCGTCGCCTGGGCCACCGCGGCCCTGCGGCCCGACCTGGTGCGCGGCGTCGCCGGGCTGAGCGTGCCGCCCCTGCCGTCCGGGCCGACGCCGCTGGCGCTGTCCCGGGAGCGGTTCGGCGAGGGCTTCTACCAGATCTACTTCCAGGAACCTGGCCGCGCCGACGCCGAGCTGGCGGCCGACCCCAAGTCCTCCTTCCGCCGCATCCTCGGCGGGATCTCCCCCGACGGCGTACCGAGGGCGTGGGTCGTCCCCGAGGGCATGAAGCTGCTGGACACCGTCCCGGAGCCGGCGCGGCTGCCGGGCTGGCTCACCGAGGCGGACATCGACGCCTTCGCGGCCGACTACGCCCGGCACGGCGAGCGCGCCTTCACCGGGGGGCTCAACTGGTACCGCAACATCGACCGGAACAACGAGCTGATGGCGGCGTTCACCGGCCGCCGGATCGAGGCGCCCGCCCTGTACGTGACCGGTGAGCAGGACCTGGTCAACGCGATGGTCCCGCGCGAGGTGATGGCGTACCTGCTGCAGCAGGTGACGCCGCGGCTGCACCGGCACCTCCGGCTCCCGGACACCGGGCACTGGACGCAGCAGGAGCGCCCGGCCGAGGTCAACGAGGCGCTGCTGGACTTCCTCGGCTCGCTGGACTGACGGCCCGCTCCCGGGCGGCCGCAGGCCGGTCGCCCGGGCCGGGTCGGTGCCCCGGGCCCGGTCGGTCCGCCCGGCACAGGCGGACCGCGGTCACGCCCCGGTGCGCGGCGCCGGCGGCGGAAGCTCGGTGAGCGGATCGGGGGTGCGGCTCAGACCGGCAGGAGGCGGGCGATGAGCTCGCCGAGGCGCCGGGCGTTGCGGCACGGGTGCATGTCGACGACGTCCGCGTAGGCGTGGGCGGCGGAGTCGCCGGTGGACCACAGGGAGGCCTGCTCGGGGTTGAGCCAGATGACCCGCCGCGCCCGGCCGGCGATCCGGCGCAGGGCGTCGAGGTTGGGGTCGCGGTGGTTGGTGCGGGCGTCGCCGAGCACCAGGACGCAGGTGCGCGGGCCGACGGCGTCGAGGTGGTGGTCGGCGAAGCCGCCGAGGGCGGAGCCGTAGTCGCTGTTGCCGTGGTAGCCGGTGACCTGGGCCTGGCCGAGGATCCGGGCGGCCAGCCGCGCCGGGTCGTCGCCGTTCCGGAGCAGGTCGGTGACCTCGGCGGTGCGGTTGACGAAGGCGAACACCCGGACCTTGCTGAACTGTTCGCTCATCGCCTGCACCAGCAGCATGGTGAAGTCGGCGAACCCCGCGACCGAGCCGGAGACGTCGCACAGCAGCACCAGCTCCGGCCGGGCCGGGCGGCGCAGCCGGTGGGCCGGGCGCAGCGGCACGCCGCCGGTGCCGAGGGAGCGGCGCAGGGTGCGGCGCAGGTCGATGTGGCCGCGGGCGGCGCGGCGGCGCCGGGCGGCCAGGCGGGTGGCGAGCTTGCGGGCCAACGGGTGGACGGTGCGGCGCAGTTCGGCGAGCTGGTCGCGGCCGGCGTAGAGGAAGTCGATCCGGTCGGCGGTCGGGGCGACGGCGCGCTCGGCGATCCGCTCGGGGCCGCGCAGCTCGGCGACCCGCCGGCGGGCCTCGCCGGCGACCAGGGCGCGGAAGTCGCGGATCCGGCGGCGGACCTCGTCGGCGAGGACGAGGTCGGAGAGGTCCGCCGTGCCGGGCCCGCTGCGCAGGGCGGCGAGGATCCGGGCGAGCAGGGTGTCGGGGTTGATCCGGCCGAGCGCCTGCTGGGCGGACCAGCCGTCGGAGCCGGGCGCGCCGCCGGCGCCGTACCGGCCGAAGGCCTCCACGACCTCGCCGGCGAGCCGGGCCTGGGCGGCGCGGTCGTCGGCGGCGAGGGCGGCGGCGAGGCGTTCGCGCAGGTCGTCGCGGAGCGGGTCGGGGCGGCCGAAGCGCGGCGGCTCGGGGTCCTCGGGCACCGGCGGCGGGTCGGTGCGGAAGGCTTCGGGGGTGCCGACGCCGAGGGGGAAGAAGAGGTCGAAGGTGGCGTCGAAGACGGTCCGCTGGCCGTCGGAGCGCAGCAGGGCGGCGGCCAGACCGGCCCGCATCTGCTCACGGTCGGCGAAGCCTAGGACGTCGAGGACGGCGGCGGCGTCGACGGTCTCGGCGGGGCCGATCCGCAGTCCGTGGCCGCGCAGGGCGCGGACCAGGCCGGTGAGGCGGGCGGCGGTGTCGGCGGGGCCGGCTGCTCCGGTCGCGGCCGCCGGCGTCGTGCCTGCTGTCGCCCTGCCTGCTGCCGTCGTGCCTGCTGTCGTGGCACCTGGTGCCGTCGTGCCTGCTTCGGCGGGCTGCGGTGCGACGGTCATGCCGGGGTGAGCTTCCGGGTGGCCTTCCGGATGTCGTCCTGGTGCTTGAGGATCACCCCGAGGGTGTCGCGGACGGCCGCCTCGTCGAGGGTGTCCGCGCCGAGGGCGAGCAGGGTGCGGGCCCAGTCGATGGTCTCGGCGACGGACGGCGCCTTGCGCAGCTCCATCGTGCGCAGCGCGCCGACGATCCGGACCAGCGATTCGGCCAGCGTGTCGTCCAGTCCGGGCACCTTGAGGCGGACGATCCGGCGCTCCAGCTCGGCGTCCGGGTAGTCGAGGTGGAGGAAGAGGCAGCGGCGGCGCAGGGCCTCGGAGAGCTCGCGGGTGGCGTTGGAGGTGAGCAGGACGAAGGGGCGGCGGCTCGCGGTGATGGTGCCGAGCTCGGGGACGGTGACCTGGAAGTCGCTGAGCACCTCCAGCAGCAGCGCCTCGACCTCCACGTCGGCCTTGTCCATCTCGTCGATCAGCAGCACCGTCGGCTCCTCGCCGCGGATGGCGGTGAGCAGCGGGCGGGTGAGCAGGAACTCCTCGCCGAAGATGTCGCCGCGGGCCTCGTCCCAGCCCTCGTCGCGGCCGGCGGTGATCCGCAGCAGCTGCTTGGCGTGGTTCCACTCGTAGAGCGCGCGGGCCTCGTCGATGCCCTCGTAGCACTGGAGCCGGACCAGCCTGGCCCGGCCGATCGCGGCGACGGCCTTGGCGAGTTCGGTCTTGCCGACCCCGGCGGGGCCCTCGACGAGCAGCGGCTTGCCGAGCCGGTCGGCGAGGAAGACGGTGGTGGCGACGGCGGTGGAGGCGAGGTAGCCGGTGGCGGCGAGCTGTTCGGCGGCGTCCGCGACCGAGGTGAAGAAGCCCGTGCCGTCGCCGTTCCCGCTGCTGCCGCTGGTCATCCGCCTGCCCCGTTCCGGTTCGCCGTCTCCGTGCGGCGCCACCCTACCGGCCGGTCACTTCCTTGTCGCGGGGGTCGGGGGGGCCGTGTGGCGGGCGCCTCCGGGCGTGGCGGAGCGGCGTACGGCCTGCCGGGGCCGTACGCCGCGGGTCGAACCGGTGGGCCCGCTGCGTCAGTTGACGAAGATGACCGGGCTGCCGGCGACGGAGGTGTCCTTGACCGGGCCGTAGGTGGCGCTGAAGTAGCCCGTCGAGAAGCACAGGCCGGGGCCGGAGACCAGGGTGAACGGCTGGGCGGAGAAGCCGATGGTGTTGCCGGTGTTCGAGGTGGTGCCGTTGATCCCGGTGGCGTTCTGGTAGTTGCAGCTGATGCTGCCCAGGATGGTGCTGAGCACCACGGTGGTGCCCATCGGGCCGGCTGCGCCGGGGGTGAGCTTGACCGGGTTGCCGGGGGCGTCGCTGACCGTGTTGGTGAACGGCAGGTTGGTGACGGTGATGCTCTTGACGCCCGTGACGCCGAGGACGTTGGAGGTGCAGGAGCCGAAGGTCTGGGTGTTGAGCTGCTCGACGGCGCTGCCCGGGGCGGCCGGGTTGGAGGTGACGGTCGCCGAGAAGGAGGAGGCGGCGCACTTGATGCCGCTCGTCCCGGTGGCGCTGTTGTAGAAGGTGGCGAAGCCGCCGGAGACCAGGTTGGCGCTCAGGACGTCGCCGACGGCGACGGCCGGGCCGGCCGGGCTTCCGGTGGTGAGTACGGCGGTGGCGGCCTCGGCGGGTGCCACGGCCGCGCCGGTGAGGGCGAGTGCGGCGAGGGCGGCGGTGGCGAGGGTGCGGCGGATGCGCATGAGGGTACCTCTCTCCGTCCCGGGGACGGGTGGGGGGAATCCCGGCGTGCGGGTGTGGTGGTGTGCACGACGGGGGAGGTGCATGGCGTACCGGGGGCTCCGGCGGGGCCGCGGTGCGGGCGGGCCCGGCGCCACGGGCCCGCTCGTGCGGTACGGAGGTGTGTTCGGACGGCGGTGCACGACACAGCGGCGCTGAGGAGCAGCCCTGCGACGCGGCTCGGCGAAGTGGTCCTGCGAAGTGGCCCTGCGAAGTGGCTCTAAGCATCCGCTCCGCGAAGCGCCACTGCGGAGCGTCATGTCGGAGCGGCACTGGGCAAGGCGCTGCGCAGTGGTACTGCGCCGAGTCGTTGCGGACGTGCGGTGCTGTGGGGGTGCACGTCGGCGGCTGCCACCGCCGCGGGCCTGCGCCCGCCGTGGTCCCGTGGTCCGGGAGGTTCGCCCGGATCCTGGGAGCCCCTGGAGGTCGGCCGGTGGGGGCCTGCTCGCCCACCGGTTGGAAACCTGTCAGTGTTGTAAACCCGCTGTTGCGTCAATGTCAATACAGGACACAGGAGTTGGTGATGGATCGGAACTACCTCCGGAGTGCCGACGTGGTCCTGCTGCCCGGTGCGCGGACCGGTCGCGATCCCGCCCGGTCGATCAAGCCTGGCCCGCGCCGGCAGCCCGCCGGCGTGGTCGCCGCGACCCAGCGCGAGCGGCTGCTGGACGGGCTGGTCCAGACCGTCGCCGAACGCGGCTACCAGCACGCGACGGTGAGCGACATCTGCCGCGCGGCGGGCGTGACCAGGCCGGTCTTCTACGAGCTGTTCAGCGGCAAGGAGGACGCCTTCCTGGCGGCGCACCGGTACGGCACCGGGGTGGTGCTGCGGCGGATGGCGGGGGCCTTCGCGGCCGAATCCGACTGGTGCCACGGGATCCGGCAGGCGCTCGGCGCGATGCTCCAACTGCTCGCCGGGACACCGGCATTCGCGACGATCGCGGTGATCGAGATCGAGGCGGTCGGCGCGGAGGGGCGGCGTGAGCGCGAACAACTCCTCACCAGGTTCCGGGCGTTCTTCGCCGAGGTGCCCCAACTACCGGGCGGGGTACGGGTGGACGAGATGGTGGATGCCGTGGTGGGCGGCGTCTACAGCGCGCTCTACCGCGGGATCGCCTCCGGCCGGACCGATCGACTGCCCGAGCTGTTGCCGGTGTTGAGCATGTTCTGCCTGGCACCGTTCCTCGGCCCGGCGGAGGCGGCCGTCCGGCTGGGCCCGGCGGAGGCGGCCGAGGCCGTCCGGCTGAGCCCTGCGGAGGCGGCCGCACGGCCCGGGGCGGCGGAGGCGCCGGTACGAACGGTCCCGGCGGAGACGGCCGAACGGCTCGGGGCCGGGATCGGTGAAGATCCTTCGTGCACCCGTATTGACCCGGCCAATACCGGGCAGTAGCTTCCCAGTTACTTACCGCGCTCCGAACCGGACCCGCCCCGCTGCCGAGGGGCGGGTGACCCGTCGGGCCGCGCAACGCTGTCCGCGCCAGGACAACGTGCCAGTGCCTGCACACCCAATCCACCCAGAGGGAGCACACATGGCCATGTCCGAGGACGCCGCCGCCGCGGCCGACACCCCCCAGCCGGCCGGGCCGAGAAGAGGCCGGGTCCGACTCAAGCGCACCGCGCTGATGGCCGTGCCGGCCATCGCGGCCGGGGGTGTCCTGATGGCGCTCACCGCCCAGGGCGTGCTCGCCGCCCAATTCTCCATCTCCGGAATGCCGTTCACCATCACCGCCGACAAGCTCGACGGACAGGGCTTCGCCCAGTTCGGCTCGCTGGACTCGATGATCCCCGACAGCCCCAACGCGGGCTCCACCGGCGGTCAGGTCCTGGTCGCGGTGTCGGCGATCAAGACCGCGCAGATCACCAACCTGTGCCAGAGCGTCGACCTCGGCGGCGTCAACCTGGTGATCCACGCGGGCGACGGCGGCACCCCCGTCTCCGCCACCAACCTCACCACCGACTCCGATCTGCTGTCCGGCGACGCGGAGTTCACCAACATCGAGATCGGCGGCGACGCCAGCACCTTCACCAAGGCCGGCCCGGTCGGCAAGGGCAACCCGGGCGTCTTCGGCCAGCAGGCCGACACCGTCCTGCTGACCAACCTCAAGCAGCACAACTACGCGAGCACCGCCGTCGGGTTCAAACTGCCCAACCTGCGGCTGAGCTTCAGCTCCCAGGGCTGCTGAGCATGACGGAGTCCGTACCGGAGCCGGCCGGGACCGGCGAGGGCACCGCGGCGCGGGCCGAGGAGGCGGTGGCCGAGGGGACGGCCGCCGCGCCCGGCACCGCCGCCGCTCCCGCCGCCGGGCCCCCCGCCCGCCCGGCCAAGCGCGACTGGCGGGGCAGGCGGCCGTTCTGGGGCGGGCTGCTGGTGCTGCTCGGCGGCGCCGAGATCCTGTTCACCCTGCGGGCCCCGCTGCCCGTCGTCCTGCACATCGGGATGCAGGGACTGGCCGGGTACCTGGTGCCGGCGGTGATGGTGCTGTGCGGCCTGCTGATCCTGTTCAACCCGGCGCAGCGGCTGTTCTACTCCATCCTCGCCGTGCTGGCCTCGCTGGGCAGCTGGGTCACGTCCAACCTGGGCGGCTTCCTGATCGGGATGCTGCTCGGGGTGGTCGGCGCCTGCCTCACCTTCGGCTGGCTGCCCGACCAGCCGCTGCGCCGGGGCCGGCAGCGGCGGCTGGACCGCCGCGAGGAGCGGCACGCGGCCAAGACCGCCTCGGTCTGACGCGGGGGCCCCGCGCCCTGGTGACGGGAGAGCACCGGGGCGCGGGGCACCTTCGCGCGGGGCCTTCGCGGCACTTTCGAGCGGAGGCGGCCGCGGACCGGACGGCCCGCGAGCCGCGGATCAGATGGTCGAGGCGTCGATCACGAAGCGGAACCGGACGTCGCCGGCCAGCACCCGCCGGTAGGCCTCGTTGATCTGCTCGGCCCGGATCAGCTCGATCTCGGCGGTGATGCCGTGCTCACCGCAGAAGTCCAGCATCTCCTGGGTCTCCGGCAGGCCGCCGATCATCGACCCGGCCAGCGAGCGGCGCCCGCCGAGCAGCGCGTGGGCGTTGACCGACACCGGCTTCTCCGGCGCGCCGACCTGCACCATCGTGCCGCCGGTGCGCAGCAGGCCCAGGTAGGCGCTGAGGTCGAGGTCGGCGGAGACGGTGTTGACGATCAGGTCGAAGCTGCCCGCCAGCTCGCCGAAGGTCGCCGGGTCGGAGGTGGCCCGGTAGTGGTCGGCGCCGAGCTTGAGACCGTCCTCGCGCTTGCGCAGCGACTGGCTGAGCACGGTGACCTCCGCGCCCATCGCGTGGGCGAGCTTCACGCCCATGTGGCCGAGGCCGCCGAGGCCGACGATCGCGACCTTCTTGCCCGGGCCCGCGCCCCAGTGGGCGAGCGGCGAGTACAGCGTGACGCCCGCGCACAGCAGCGGCGCCGCGGCGTCCAGCGGCAGGTTGTCGGGGATGCTCAGCGCGTACGCCTCGTCCACCACCAGCTCCGTGGAGTAGCCGCCGTAGGTCGGCAGGCCGTCCTTGCCCGTGCCGTTGTAGGTGAAGACGGCGCCGCCCTCCCCGGTGCAGTACTGCTGGAGACCGGCCCGGCAGTTGTCGCACTCGCGGCAGGAGTCGACGAAGCAGCCGACGCCGACGCGGTCGCCGACCTTCCAGCGGGTCACGCCGGGGCCGACCTCGGCGACCACGCCGGCGATCTCGTGGCCGGGGACCATCGGGAAGATGCCGGTGCCCCAGTCCTCGCCGACCTGGTGGATGTCGGAGTGGCAGATGCCGGAGAACCGGATGTCGATCACGATGTCGTGCTCGCCCACGGCCCGGCGGGTGACGGTGGTCTTCGCCAGCGGGGCGTCGGGCTGCTGCGCCGCGTAGGCGGCGACGGTGCGGGTGGTGCCGGGGGTGTTCGTGGTGGTCTTCGTCGTCTCGTTCGTCATGCCCACAGACTGCGGCGCCGCGATCGGGCCAACCAGACCCGAGGTCTTCGTACGAAGCCGGGACGTAGGCGGGCCGAACGTAGGCGGGCCGGACCTACGCGGACCGTACCTACGCGGGCCGTGCCTAGGTCGGCCGGGCCTACGTCTGCGGAGGGTACGCACGGCAGTGTCACCCTCGCCCGCTCTCGGGCGCCGGATCGCCCGCATACTGCAGACATGGACCAGCGCACCGAACTCAGCGAGTTCCTCCGATCCCGCCGCGCCCGGCTGCGGCCCGAGGACGTGGGGCTGCCGCACACCACCACCCGTCGCCGGGTGCCCGGGCTGCGCCGCGAGGAGCTGGCCCAGCTCGCCGGAGTGAGCACCGCCTACTACACCCGGCTCGAACAGGGCCACGGCGAGAACGTCTCGGTCGCCGTGCTGGACGCCATCGCCCGGGTGCTGCGGCTCAGCCCGGCCGAACGCGACCACCTCGGCCGGCTCACCAAGCCCGCCCGGCGCCGCTCCGGCCGGGCCGCCGCCCGGGTGCAGCGGGTGCGTCCCGCGCTGCAGCAACTGCTGGACGCGATGGAGGGCGTGCCCGCGTACGTGCTGGGCCGCCGCCTGGACGTCATCGCCTGGAACCGGCTCGGCAGCGCGCTGCTGGGTGACTTCGCCGTGCTGCCGCCGGAGCAGCGCAACATGGCCTGGCAGGTCTTCCTCGACCCGGACGCCCGCCGCCTGTACGTGGACTGGGAGGGCAAGGCCAGCGACATCGTGGGCATGCTGCGGCTGGACGCCGGGCGCGACCCGGACGACCCCCACCTGGCCTCGCTGATCGGCGAACTCTCCGTCAAGAGCGAGGACTTCCGGCGCCTGTGGGCCACCTACGACATCCGGGACAAGGGCCACGGCACCAAGCGGCTGCACCACGCGGTGGTAGGCGCCCTCAGCCTGCAGTACGAGACCCTGCGCCCGACCGGTGACGCCGACCAGGTGCTGGTCGCCTACCACGCCGAACCGGGTTCGGCCTCGGCCGAGTCGCTGCGGCTGCTGGCGAGTTGGGCGGCGACCGAGTTCCAGGCCGGGACGGCGTCGGACGCGGCCGACTCCGCCAGCGAGGCGTCCCGGTAGGCGGCACCGGCCCGGAGGGGGCGCCGGGAGGCGGGGGGATCGGTTACTGCGTGGCCACCCGAGCAGTGCTTGGCAAGGGGTCGATGGTCCCGGGTCCGTCCGGGGCGATCGGCCCTTCTCGCGTTCGGAGGCCGCGCAGTTGACTGGACAGGACATGGACAACAGCAGCAGCACGCACCTTGCCAGCGGCACCGCCACCGCCGAGTACGACCGGCTGATCGCCCGTCACCACGCGATGCGCCTTCGCCGCCGACTCCTCGCGCCGTCCGCCTCCTCCGGCGGCGACTTCGGCTACGCCGACCACGGGCCCGGTGACGGTGGGTACGGCGGGTACGGCGGGTACGGCGGCGACGGCGGGAGCGGCGGGTACGACGGCGCCGCCGACCAGCACCTGATCCGGCGTCACCTCCACCTGGTCGCCCCGCTCTCCGAGCTGATCGACCACCTCTACGCGGTCATGTTCCGCCGCCGCCCCTACCTGCGCCCGCTCTTCCCCGACTCGATGGAGTTCCAGCAGACCCACCTGGAACGGATCTTCCACCACCTGATCGAGCACCTCCACCAGCCCGCCGAACTCGGCCACACACTCCGCCAACTCGGCAGGGAACACCGGAAGTTGGGTGTCCGCCCGGTCCACTACGAGGCCTTCGAGGAAGCCCTGTGCGCGGCGATCCGCCACCGCGCCGGCGAGCACCGGACGGAGGAGCTGGAAGCCGCCTGGGTGCGGATGCTCCGCTTCGCCGTGGGCGCGATGGTCGCCGGCGCCGACTCCGCGCTCACCGAACCCCCTTACTGGCACGCCGTGGTGACCGGCCACGAGCGGCGCCGCCCCGACCTCGCCGTGCTGCGGGTACGCACCGGCGAACCGTACCCGTACCGCGCCGGACAGTACGGCACCGTCGAACACCCGGCGCTGGCGCACACCTGGCGGCAGTACTCGATGGGCTGCGCCCCGCGCGCCGACAACGAGTTGGAGTTCCACGTCCGCCGCACCGGCCCCGACGGGGTCAGCGCCGCCCTGGTCGAGCACACCGCCGTCGGCGACCGGCTGCGCCTCGGCCCGCCGCGCGGCAGCCTGCTGCCCGACGGCGACGCCCGCGACCTGCTGCTGGTCGCGGGAGGCAGCGGCCTCGCCCCGTTGAAGGCGATCGTCGAGCAGCAGGCCGCCCACCGGCCCCCCGGCCGCCGGGTCCACCTGTTCGTCGGCGCCCGGGACCGCGCCGACCTCTACGACTGGCAGGCACTCGCCGAACTCGGCCTGCACAAGCCGTGGTTGACCCTCACCCCGGTGACCGCCGGCCGCCTCGCCGACGCCGTCGCGACGGCGGGCGACTGGCGCGACCACCTGGCCTGCGTCAGCGGACCGGTCGGCATGGTCGACTCCGTCCGCCGCCGGCTGGTGGCCGCCGGACTGCCGCTGGGCCGGGTCCGCTACGACCAGGCGCTGCAGCGTTGAGCGCTCACCGGAAGCAGTACGAGTCCGAGGACGCGTCGCCGCCCGCGAGGTGCGTCTGGTGGACGCGCAGGCCCCGGAAGTCGGCGCCGTGCGGGAAGAACCGCTCGTCGACGCTCAGCCCGCCCGCCCCGGTGTCGGCGTCCAGCTTGACGATCCAGGGCTCGATGCCGTCCGGGTAGACCTGGTCGTCCCAGGCGCCGTAGAGGGAGTTGGTGAGGTACAGCCGCCGGCCGTCCCGGCTGATCTCCACCATCTGCGGCGCCCCGCTCAACGGTCGCCCCGGCTCGGCCGGGTGCGGCGTGCGGGCGACGACCCCGCCGAGGCGCACCGAGGAGGCGAGCCGCGGGTGGAACGGGTCCGAGACATCGAACTGGAACAGCTCGCCGGTGCCCCAGGCCGACACGTACAGCCAGCGGTCGTCCACCGACAGGTTGATGTCGGTGACCAGCGGCGGCACCGCGCCGAACGGCTGCAGCGCGGGCGGCAGGTCCTCGGCCTTGGCGGGCTCGGCCGGGATCTCGATCACCTTGCGCGCGGTGAACGCCGGCCCGTCGCGGTACCAGAGCCAGATCGAGGAGGACAGGTCCTCGACGTTCGCCACCACCCCGGCGAACCCCCACTCCGCCTGCGGGTCGTGCGCCGGACGCAGCTCCAGCACCATCTGGTACTGGTCGCCGAGGTCGATCCGCTGCAGGTGCCGGCCCGAGTCCAGCTCCCAGAAGTGCAGCGCGTGCCCGTACTTGCGGCCCAGCAGCAGCTCCGGCACCATGCCGTCCTCGACCATCCACGGGGTGCCCCACTCACTGGTCACCCCCACGTTGGTGCCCAGGTGCCACCAGACGTCGTACGCGAAGTGCTGCGGCCCGCGCTCGGTCTCCCAGGCCCGCAGCACGTCGAAGGTGGTGTGGTCGAGGATCGCCACCCCGCCCGGCCCGTCCGCGCCCCCGCCGGCGCCCAGACAGGACAGGAACACCCCGTCCGGTCCGCAGTGCAGGGTGTGCGGGCGCGAGTAGCCCGCCTTGGCCGCGAGCTCCGCGGCCTCGACGGTCTTCACCAGCCGCGGGCGCACCGGGTCCGGCCGGGTGTCCATCACGTGCAGCCGGGACGAGCGGAGGCCGGGCAGGAGCAGGAAGCGCCGCTCCGGGTCCTCGTGGCAGGCGTGCGCCAGCGCACTGGAGCACGCGTTCCACCCGAAGTGGTGCAACTCGTCGCCCAGCGTGGGCAGTTCGGCGAAGTTCAGGACCTTACCGTAGGACCCCGACGCGGGATCGGTGTCCACCGTGAGCAGCGCGTCCGGTCGCCGCCCCGCCCGGTCGAACCCGGCCACGTACGCGAGCTTCTCCGGCGGCGCCGCGATGGCCTCGGAAGCCGACCGGTAGAGCGACGGATCGCTGTGCCCCTGCTGCATGCAACCTCCCCAACTCGCCTTCCCTGTACGGGAAGCGTTCCACATCCGCACCGGCGCACAGCAGGCGCACGAGGAGGGGCGGGGAGGCGCGGAGCGTGCCCCGGGCCGGTGCGCGACGGTATCCACGGGGGGCTGCCCCGCCCACCCTCCGGCAGGCTCCGAGGGGACGGCGACCCGGCGCGGTCC
The DNA here is from genome assembly GCF_044541955.1 of Kitasatospora sp. NPDC085464. Classification (NCBI taxonomy): domain Bacteria; kingdom Bacillati; phylum Actinomycetota; class Actinomycetes; order Kitasatosporales; family Streptomycetaceae; genus Kitasatospora; species Kitasatospora sp. NPDC085464. The sequence goes on along the minus strand of NZ_JBITTM010000041.1, from coordinate 15,659 downwards.
GGGACTCCGCCGCGCGGCCGGTGGCTACCGGCCGGTATCGTCGTGGCTCGGAACGGGTGGTCACCTGCCGCACGGAGGCAGGCGGAGCGAAGGATCGGTGCGGCGGCGATGGAGTTTCGGGAAGACATCCTGGGTGCCCCCTACGAGGCGGCGGAGCTGGAGCTGCGTCCCGACGACGAGGGCGCGGTCTGCGCGACGCTGGTGCGCCGGGTCGTGCCCGGGGCCGAGCGGGCCGTGCTGTACATCCACGGGTACAACGACTACTTCTTCCAGACCAACCTGGCCGACCACTACGCAGCGCTCGGGTTCTCCTTCTACGCGCTCGACCTGCGCAAGTACGGCCGCTCGCTGCGCCCGCACCAGTCGCCGAACTTCGTCCGCAGCCTCGCCGAGTACGACGAGGAGATCGACGAGGCCGTCCGCGTCATCCGGGAGGTGGACGGGCACCGGCAGCTGCTGCTGAACGGGCACTCCACCGGTGGGCTGGTGGCGGCGCTGTGGGCGGGGCGGCGGGCCGGCCGCGGCCTGGTGGACGGGCTGTTCCTCAACTCGCCGTTCCTGTCGATGCCGGCCTCGCAGGCCGCGCGCACCTTCGGCGGGCCCGCGGTGACGGCGATCGGGCGGCTGGCGCCGACCCGCGTCCTGCCGTCGACGATGAACCCGCACTACACGCACAGCCTGCACAAGGACCACCGGGGCGAGTGGGACTTCGACCTCACGCTGAAGCCCGCCGAGGGCTTCCCGCTGTTCGCGGGCTGGCTGTCGGCGATCCACCAGGGGCACCGGCGGCTGCGCCACGGGCTCGGGATCGACGTGCCGGTGCTGCTGATGGCCTCCACCAAGTCCATCGCCACCACCAAGTGGCACAACGCCCTGCACCACGCCGACGCCGTGCTGCGCGCCGACGACATCGCCGCGCAGGGCCCCAAGCTGGGCCGGCACGTCACGATCGTGCGGATCGAGGGCGGCATGCACGACCTGGTGCTGTCCGGCGAGAAGGCCCGCACGCAGACCTTCGCCGAGCTGGACCACTGGCTGGCCGCCTACCTGGACGTGCGGCCGGTCGGGGAGCACGCGTGACCTCCGAGCACGACGAGCCGGACGAGCCGGACCAGCACGACGGGCCCGACGAGCCGGTGCCGGTCGGTCGGCGGACCGACCTCGGGTTCGCCAAGCTCATGCCGGACATCGACCGCGACGGCGGCTGGCTGCTGACGCTGGACGGCACCCCGCAGTCGTACGTCGACCTCGCCGACCCGACGCACCTGGAGTTCGAGTACACCCGGCGGCTCGGCCACCTCGCCGACGCGCTGGCCCCCGCCGGGCAGCCGCTGGCCGCGCTGCACCTCGGCGGCGGCGCGCTGACCCTGCCCCGCTACCTGGCCGTCACCCGGCCGGGTTCGCGGCAGCGGGTGGTGGAGGTGGACGGGCCGCTGCTGGACCTCGTCGCCGAGCACCTGCCCTGGCAGGGCCCCGGCGCGGACATCACCGCGAGCGTCGGCGACGCCCGCGCGGCGCTCGCCGACGTCCCGGCGGGCTCGCAGGACCTGGTGATCGCCGACGTCTTCCACGGCTCCCGCACCCCCGCGCACCTCACCTCGGTGGAGTTCCTGGGCCTCGCCGCGGACGCGCTGCGCGAGGGCGGCTGCTACGCGGCGAACCTGGCGGACGGCCCGCCGCTGGCCTTCGCGCGGGCGCAGGCGGCGACGGTGCTGGCGGTGTTCCCGTACGTGTGCCTGGTGGCGGAGGCGTCGGTGCTGCGCGGGCGGCGGTACGGCAACGTGCTGCTGGCCGGGTCGACGGCGCCGCTGCCCGTGGCCGAGCTGGCCCGGCTGTTCGCAGGCGACATCTTCCCGGCCCGGCTGGTGGAGGGGGACGCCCTCGCGGCCCTGGTGGGCCGCACCGCACCGGTGACGGACGCCGACGCCACCGACTCCCCGCCCCCGCCGGACGGCGCGTTCAGCGTGGGCTGAGCCGCGCGTCGGGCCGGGCGGGCCGGCCCGGCCGGTGTCAGAATCGGCGGGTTCAAGCCTGCCCGAGCGCGGAGTCCACGGGGCCCACGAGGTTCACGGGGCCCACGAGGTTCACGGAGTCCACGGAGCCCGTGGGGGACTCGCGCGGAGCACGCGCGGAGCACGTCGAAGGAGCGAGCGATGACTGTCGGCGCGGACCGGCCCGAGCCGGTGGAGCGGCCCGAGTTGGAGGCGGTGCCGGAGACGGCGCTGTGGACGCTGTGGCACCGGGCGCTGGAGGCGCGCCGGCCGGACACCGTGCTCCACGACCCGGAGGCCGTCGACCTGGTCGACCGGATCGACTACCCGTTCGCGGAGCGGTTCGGCACCAACGGCACCCAGGCCCAGCTGCAGGCCCTGCGCGCGGCCTGCTTCGACCGCGAGGTGGCCGACTTCCTGGCGCGGGAGCCGCGCGGCACCGTGGTCTGCCTGGGGGACGGCCTGGAGACCCAGTACTGGCGGGTCGACAACGGACGGGCGCGCTGGCTGAGCGTGGACCTGCCCGACCTGGTGGCGCTGCGGGAGAAGCTGCTGCCGCCCGGCCCGCGCCAGCGCTACCTGGCCGTCGAGGCCACCGAACCGGGGTGGGCCGACGAGGTCGACCGCAGCCGTGAGGTCCTGATCACCGCCCAGGGCCTGCTGATGTACCTCCCGCCGGCCCGGGTGAAGTCCCTGATCGCGGGCTGCGCCGAGCGGTTCCCGGGCGGCTCGCTCGTGCTGGACGCCGTACCGCGCTGGTTCGGCCGGCTCACCGTGAACGGGAGGATGCGGTCCCACGGCTACGGGCCGCCGCCGATGCCGTGGGCGATGGACGCGGGCGAGCGGGACAAGCTCCGCACCGCCAGTCCGGCGGTGTCGGCGGTGCGGGACGTCCGGCCGACCGGCGGACGCGGGCTCGTCGGCGCCCTGCTGCCGCTCGCCCTGAGCACCCCGGTCCTGTCCGCCCGCCGCCCCTCCGTCACCGTCCTGGACTTCGCCGGGCGGGGCTAGGGACCGGGGCGGCGGAGTTCCGGGGCGGCCGCGGTCCGGTCGGAGCCACTGGAGGCCCGGTCGGCGGTCAGCTCTTCCGGACGGTGATCGCGTGGGTGGCTGCCGTTGCCGCGGCGAGCAGGGCCGCGGCGGTGGCGACGAGGACGGCGGTGGAGCCCAGGACGTCCGTCGAGGCCGGGGCGTGCTGGAGGTCGGTCAGCAGGAGGTTGACCGGCGACACGCCCCTGCCGAGCAGGGCGGCGAGCAGCAGTGCCAGGGCGGCGACGAGTGCGTAGCCCTGGCGCCGGAACACCAGGCGGGAGCAGAGCAGTCCCACGGCCATGCCGGTGAAGGCGCAGACCAGCTGGGCCTCCGTCCCGAGCAGCAGGTCGGCCGGCCGGGCGGTGTGGGTCCCGAACAGCAGTGGCAGCCCGAGGCCGGCGCCCGTCAGCAGCAGGCACCACGTGGCGGCGGTCGCGACCGAGCCGAGCAGGACCCGCAGGTGGCTGCCCGCGCCGACGACCACGATGGCGCGGTGCGGTGGGTCCTCCAGGCCGATCAGCGCCATGGTGAGCCAGGCGGAGCTCAGCAGCATGGCCCCGGCCACCGCGGAGTAGGTGGCGGGGAGCGGCCCGCTGTCGCTGCTGGTCAGTACGGCGGCCAGGCCGACGAACAGGAGCAGCGGGGCGAGGTAGCGCTGGGAGAGCAGCAGGACCGTGGACAGGTAGCGGACCAGGGCGATCACCGGGCGGCACTCCCCGCATCGGTCCGGGGGGTGTCGACCCCGGCGGCGTTCCCGGAAGCACTCCTGGTCCTGGTCCCGGTCCCGGTCACCGCGTCCACCGACCAGCGGTGCCGGAGCGCGGTCAGCAGGGCGGCGTCCGAGTGTTCCCGGGCCACCCGCAGGACGAGGTACCGGCCGCGCCGGGCGGCGTCCGCCACGCCCGGCAGGGCGTACCAGTCCACCTCGGCGGGTACGGCGCCGTCGGCCGGCACGGTCAGGACCAGCTCGACCGTCGGGGCGGTGGCCCCGGCACGCGGGCCGTCCCGCCGGGTGAGCCGGCCGTCGGTGATGGCGTAGCCGCTGCGGGCGTGCGTCTCGGTGATCGCCTCGCGGTGGTCGGTGAAGACCACGGCCCCGGCGTGGGCGGCCACGTCGTCGATGAACTCGCCCAGGACGCCGTGGGCCGAGGCGTCCAGTCCCGACCACGGCTCGTCGAGGACCAGCAGGCCGGGCCGGACGAGCAGGGCCTGGGCCAGCGCGACCTTCTGCGCGTTGCCCTTGGAGAGCGTGCGCAGCGGCGCGTCCGGGCCGCCGACCAGGGCCAGCCGGGTCAGCAGCTCGCCGCCGCGGGCGCGGGCGGCGGAGGTCGGCATGCCCCGGATCCGCCCCATGTGGGTGAGGTAGGAGATCGATGTGACGCGTTCGTGCGCCGTGAAGCGGTCCGGTACGTAGCCGACGGCCGCCGGTCGGCCCGACACCGTGCCGGACGTGGGCCGGGACAGCCCGGCGAGGATCCTCAGCAGGGTCGACTTCCCGGAACCGTTGGCGCCCACCACGGCGACGACGTCCCCGGCGGAGACCGCCATGTCGACATCGCGGAGGATCCACCGCCCCGTGCCGTACCGCTTGCCGACGCCTTCGCACCGTAACAACTCGACTCCCCACCGTGATGATCGCGCTCACGCCGCTACAGTCAGGCACCGGGCCGGGGTTCCTGTCAACACGGACCGGCACCGCGCTACCCGGCGGGGCGCCGACTCCTCGGTGGTGTCGGTCGTCCGAGGTCAGAGGCACTTTGCCGAGTCTTGAAGAAAGGGTGCCCGGCCTGGAACCATGGCCGGCGGCCGCACGTCGTACCCACGGGTGATCGGCCGGGGGGACAGGCCGCCCGGCACGTTACGCTGCTTTGAGGGGTAAAGCGGCGCCGTGCCGCCATCGGACAACTGCCGGGACCGGCCCGCGGCTCCAGGGGGAGCCTGGTCGGTCCCGTCCTGCCACGGAGGTACTGGCCTTGCACATCGACGCCTGGATCGAGGGCATTCCACCGACGGCGGTGTACGCCGTCGTCGGTCTGATCATCCTCATCGAGTCGCTGGGCATCCCGTTGCCCGGTGAGATCGCCCTGGTCACGGCGTCGCTGATGGCGGTCAAGGGCGTGGTGAGCCCGTGGGGCGTGGCGGGCGTCGCGATCGCGGGCGCGATCATCGGCGACTCGATCGGCTACTCGATCGGGCGCAAGGGGGGCAAGCCGCTCTTCGAGAAGCTGGGACGCAAGTTCCCCAAGCACTTCGGGCCCTCGCACCTGGCCACCGCCGAGCGCTCGTTCCAGAAGTGGGGCATGTGGGCGGTCTTCTTCGGCCGGTTCATCGCCCTGCTGCGCATCTTCGCCGGTCCGCTGGCGGGCGCGCTGAAGATGCCGTACTGGAAGTTCCTGATCGCCAACGTGCTGGGCGGCGTGATCTGGGCCGGCGGCACGGCGATGCTGGTCTACAAGGTCGGCAAGAGCATCGAGCCGTGGCTGGCCCGCTTCTCCTGGGCCGGTCTGGCCGCCGCGGTCGTGATCGGCGGCCTGTCGGCCTGGATCATGAAGCGCCGGGCGGCGAAGACCCACGCGAAGATCGAGGCGGAGCAGGCGGCGGCCGCCGCCACCGCCGGGGCGGCGACGGCCCCGGTCGCGGAGTGACCGTGCACTGACGACGCAGTGACAATCCGGCTGCGGACCGTGACGGACGGCCGCCCCGGAGCCATCGGGCCCTCGGAGTAGCATCACCGGAGTACCTGCCGGTCTTTGCACTCTGGAGGGCCCGATGACGTTGCAGCCGACCTGGGACGCCGTGGACGCGTACTTCTCCGAGCAACTGGTCGGGCACGACCCGGTGCTGGAGTCGGCGGCGGCCGCCGCCGACGCGGCCGGGCTGCCGAAGATCGCGGTGGCCCCCAACCAGGGCAAGCTGCTGCACCTGCTGGCGCTGACCCAGGGCGCGAAGCGGATCCTGGAGGTCGGCACGCTCGGCGGCTACAGCGCGATCTGGCTGGCCCGTGCGCTGCCCGCGGACGGCACCCTGATCACCCTGGAGATCGACCCGCGGCACGCCGAGGTGGCGCGCGGCAACCTGGCCGCCGCAGGGCTGGAGGACGTCGCCGAGGTGCGGCTGGGCCGGGCCGCCGACTCGCTGGCGGCACTGGTGGAGCAGGGCGCGGAGCCCTTCGACCTGGTCTTCGTCGACGCGGACAAGCCGAGCAACCCCGAGTACTTCCGCCGGGCGCTCCAGCTGACCCGGCCGGGCTCGCTGATCATCGTCGACAACGTGGTGCGCGGCGGCGCGGTCGCCGACGCGGCCAGCACCGACGCGGCGGTGGTCGGCACCCGGGCGCTGCACGAGCTGATCGCGGCCGAGCCGAGGGTCACCGCGACCTCGGTGCAGACGGTCGGCAGCAAGGGCTACGACGGCTTCACGCTCGCCCGCGTGCAGCACTGAGCCGGCGCGCACGGAAGCGCGCAACGGCGAGGAACGGCCGGGGAGGGCGAGGAACGGCCGGGGACGGCAAGGAACGGTCGGCAACGGCCGGAAGCAGTCGGCACCGGCAAGGAACGGAACGGAGACGGAGACATCGTGCGGATCGGACTGCTGGGCACCGGCACCTGGGCGGAGCGGGTGCACGCGCCCGTGCTGGCGGAACACCCCGGGCTGGAGTTCACCGGCGTCTGGGGCCGCCGCCCGGAGGCGGCCGAGGCCCTGGGCGCGGCGCACGGCGTGCCCGGGTACGCGGACCTCGACCGGCTGCTGGCCGACGTGGACGCGGTCTCCGTCGCGCTGCCCCCGACGGTGCAGGCGGACCTTGCGGTGCGGGCCGCCGAGGCCGGCTGCCACCTGCTGCTGGACAAGCCGGTCGCGCTGACCGTGCCGGACGCCGAGGCCGTCGCCGAGGCGGTCCGCGCGCAGAAGGTCGCCTCGGTGGTGTTCTTCACGGTGCGCTTCGGCGGCCCGCAGATCCCGTGGATCGAGGAGCAGGCGGCGCTGGGCGGCTGGTACACCGGCCGCTCGGACTGGTACGGCTCGGTGTTCGTGCCCGGCAGCACCAGCCCGTACGCGGCCTCGCCGTGGCGCCGGGAGAAGGGTTCGCTGTGGGACGTCGGCCCGCACGCGCTGTCCGTGCTGCTGCCGGTGCTCGGCGACGCGACGCAGGTGACGGCGGTGGCCGGCCCGGTGGACGCCGTGCACCTGGTGCTGCGGCACGCCGGCGGCGCGTCCAGCACGCTCGCGCTGAGCCTGACCGCGCCGCTCGCGGCGGGCGGCACGGGCATGGAGCTGCGCGGTGGGCACGGTGTGGTGCAGCTGCCGGAGCGCGGCGAGGGCCCGCACGCCGCCCTGCACCGGGCGCTGGACGCCCTGCAGTCCGCCGCGGCCTCCGGCGAGCCGCACCCCTGCGACGCGGACTTCGGGCTGCGCGTGGTGGAGATCCTCGCCGCGGCCGAGCGCTCGCTGGCGGAGGGCGGACCGGTCGCGGTCTGAGGCCGACCCCGTCCCGCAACGGGACGGGACGCGCCGCAACGGGGCAGGACGGGCAGGACGGGCAGGACGGACACGACGGCCGGGCGGGGCACCGAGGTGCCCTGCCCGGCCGTCGGCTGTCAGATGCCGAAGGGCACCGCTGAGCGGACCGTAAAGGAGCATCCGACGGGCCGGTGGTGCCCGGCCGCCCCGGCGGCCCGGCGGCCCGGCGGCCCGGTCAGGCCGGCGGCAGGGGCGGCCGGTCCGGTCCCGGGCGGCGGTCGGTGGGGCGGGCCGGGGGGATGACGGGTGCGTGGAAGTCGCGCGGGCCGGTCCAGAGCGCGGGGACGGCGTCGCTGCGCCGGGCCAGTTCGTACGCCAGGGCCTCGTAGTTGACGCGCCAGCCGTGGAAGTGCGCCCAGGCGTCCTCGACCGGCCGTTCGCGGGGGAAGCCGGCCGCGGTGATCATCGCGACGGCGCCCAGGTACTCGGCGTAGCTCAGCCGGATCGGCACGTCCGGGTCCGGGTCGGGGTCGAAGTCGATGCGCAGCGAGCGGGCGATGTCGCGCAGCGCGGTGAACCCGGCGCGCAGGACCAGCCGGGCCTCCGGCGGGGAGGTGCGCGGGCACAGGGCGAGGTGCAGGGCGGCGGCGTCCAGCACCGCGATCAGGCCGACCACCCAGCTGCGGTTCGGCTGCGGGGAGCGGAAGGACAGCAGCACGGGGTAGTTGGAGTGGCTCTCGCCGATGTCGGCGGCCAGGCGCTCCCAGTCGCGGTAGAGCTGGGGGAGTGCGGTCTCGGTGTCCACCAGGGACTGGCGGGCCAGCAGCTCGGGGCCCCAGGCGGGTTCGCCGGCCCGGGACTGCAGCAGCGTCACCTCGGTCTCGCGGCGCTGGTAGGCGGCGTAGAGGGTCGGCAGGTAGGAGATCTGCAGGGCGATCACCAGCGGGCCGCTGGCGGCGGCCATGAAGTCGATCGCGGACAGGTGCAGGCGGTCGCCGCTCGCGAAGCCCAGGGTGAACAGGCTGGACCCGGCCTCGCGGATGGCCACCGTCCAGTCGAGATCGGACGTGCCGTGCAGCAGCAGTGTGTAGGCGATCAGCATCCCGCTGAGCCACACCGTGAGCATGCCCAGCAGGACCAGCGGCGCCAGCCAGGTGAGCGCCCGGTCCTGTGCGCGGTAGCCGCCGATCGGCGCGGCGGAGAGCCGCAGCACGCCGCGCAGCACCGTCCAGAGCCGGTTCACCAGGGACGAGTAGAGCCCGCGGGGGACGACCAGGGTGCGCAGGATGCTGCCGACGACCAGCAGGAGCAGCAGCGCACCGACCACGGTGTGGATCAACCTCATGACGACATTCTGACGGGCGGTCGGAGGGAGTGCGGCGGAGGCCCGGTTCCGCCGGGCCCGTCGGCAAACATCGGCGGAGGTCGGCAGAACGGCGCCGCACGGCCTCTGACCTGCCGTCATGCTCGGTATGACGATGATCACACCAGATGTCTGCCGCCCTGGCCCACCCCCGGAGCCGTCTATCTGTTCGAAGGGGCCTTGTGTCCACGAACGGAGCGGGGAGCGGACTGTGCGTACACGGCGAGGTGACGCGACCGGGGCGGACGAGCCCGGACGACGGCGGTGGCGCCCGGTGCGCCGGATCGACTACCCGCGCCGCGGGCGGCGCGGGGTGCGCCGCTGGCTGCCGTCCTGGCGGCAGCTGCTCCTGGTGGCAGGGGTGGGGACGGTGGCGCTGACGGGCTGGCTGGCCTGGTTCTTCGTGACCACCGAGGTGCCCGACGACCTGAACTCCTTCGCCACCCAGCAGAACAACGTCTACTACTGGGCCGACGGCACCGAGATGGCACGGATCGGCGAGACCAACCGGCAGGAGGTACCGCTCGACCGGGTGCCGGAGCCGGTGCGGTGGGCCGTGCTGGCCGCCGAGAACGAGACCTTCTACTCGGACCCGGGGATCTCGGCCACGGGCATCGGCCGCGCGGTGTGGCAGATGGTCTCCGGCGGCGAAACCCAAGGCGGCTCGACCATCACCCAGCAGTACGTCAAGAACATCTACCTGAACCAGCGCCAGTCCATGGACCGCAAGCTCAGCGAAGCCGTCATCGCGATCAAGCTGGACGACCGGATGAGCAAGGACGACATCCTGGCCGGCTACCTCGACAGCAGCTGGTTCGGACGCGGCAGCTACGGCATCCAACGGGCCGCGGCGGCGTACTACGGCAAGGACGTCTCGCAGCTCGATCCGAGCGAAGGGGCCCTCCTCGCCGCCCTGCTGAAGGGGGCCGGGCAGTACGATCCGGCGCTCGGGCCGGAGAACCACAAGCGGGCCGAGGAGCGGTGGTCCTGGATCCTGGACCGCATGGTGGAGATCGGGAAGCTCTCCCGCGCAGAGCGCGCCCGGTACACGGTGTTCCCCGAGCCGAAGCCGCAGCCGAAGAACCCCGGGCTGAGCGGCCAGGTCGGCTACCTGGTGGACATGGCCAGGGCCTACGTGGAGAGCCACAGCGACATCACGCCCGCCCAGTTCGACCTCGGCGGCCACCAGATCTACACCACCTTCGACAAGCCGAAGGTCACCGCCCTCGCCGCGGCCGTCCAGGAGGCCACCAAGGGGATCGACCCCGACAACCGCGAGGCCGACAGGCTCCTGAAGGTCGGCGCCGCCTCGGTGGCCCCAGACGGCAGGATCGTCGCGCTCTACGGCGGGCCCGACTACCTCAAGCAGGGCTTCAACAACGCCAACACCACCACGGTGCCCCTCGGTTCGGCCTTCACCCCGGTGGTGTACGCCGCCGGGCTCGACCAGGGTGTCCAGCGCGAACGCGGCGGCAAGCGCACCCCGGTGACGCCCACCACCCCCTACAACGGGGACAACGGGGTGAACGTGCTGACGCCCGAGGGCCCGTACTGGGGGCGCGACGGCAAGATCGTGAAGACCGCCAACGACGGCAAGCGCAACTGGGGGCAGGTCAGCCTGCGCAGCGCCGTCGAGCAGTCCGTCAACGGGCCGATGATGCAGCTCGGCATGGACGTCGGCCTGGACCGGGTGCAGAAGACCGCCGCCGACCTCGGGCTGCTCCCCGGCAGCATGGGCGAACTGGTACCGGCCTTCGGGGTCGGCAACTCCACGCCCAGCGCGATCAGGACGGCGGACGCCTACACCGCCTTCGCAGGCGGCGGCAAGCGCACCGAGCCGTACTCGGTGTCCAGGATCACCCGCAACGGCAGCCCGCTCGACCTGCGCTTGCCGACGCCCGTGCAGGCGCTGCCGGCGGCGGTGGCGGGAGAGGTGGACGCGGCGCTCAAGGGCGCTGTCCGCAGCGGCAGTTCCACGTGGGCGGCGGAGGCCGGCCCGGACCTGGCCGCGAAGCCCGGCACCACCGCGGACCGTACGGCGGGGTGGTCCGTCGGCTACAGCGGGCAGCTGGCCACGGCGGTCACCGTCTTCCGGGCGGACCTGCGGGACCTGAAGCTGCTCCCGCTGGAGGGGCTGGGCGGGGCGGCGTCGGACACCCCGGATTCGGCGCTGCCGAGCCGGATCTGGACGACCTACATGAAGGCGGTGGGGGGACGGTAGGCGCGTCGGCGGTGGGGTCCGTGGGGCCTGTGATGTCTATGGTTCTGGTGGGGCCCGTGGTGTCACGGGCCCCACGGGCCGGCCTACTTGACCAGGCGCGGCCAGTCGGCCGGCTGCCCGGGGTCCAGCCCGCGCAGCTTGTCGAGCACCTTGGGGTCCTGGGCGTCCATCCAGTCGGCGACCTGGCGGAAGGAGACGCAGCGGACCTCCTCGCGCTTGCAGACGCTCTTCATGACGTCCTCGATGGCCTGCATGTAGATGCCGCCGTTCCAGTCCTCGAAGTGGTTGCCGATGAAGAGCGGGGCGCGGCTGCCGTTGTAGACGCGTTCGAAGCCGGCGAGGTAGCTGTCCCTGGTCTCCTTTTCCCAGGTGTCGTACTTCTTCGGGTCGCCCTTGGTGGTGTCGCCGGACTGTCCGGCGAGGTAGTTGAAGTCCATCGACAGCCGCTGGGAGTCCTTGGCGGGGAAGGGCAGCAGCTGCAGCGGGAAGTTCCAGATGCCCTCCTTCTTGACCGGCCAGACCTGGAACTCGCCCGGGGAGCTGGCGTCGTAGCGGAAGCCCTTCGCCTTCTCGGCGGCGAGCAGGTTCTTCTGGCCCTCCAGGCAGGGGGCGCGGCCGCCGACCAGCTCCTTGGTGTAGTCGAAGGGAAGGGGCGGGAGGTCCTTGAAGCCGGTGTTGGTCTTCCAGTTGGTGACGAAGGAGATCGCCTGGTCGAGCTCGCTCGTCCACTCGTCGGTGGACCAGTCACCGCCGCCGCCGGGCTGGGGGCCGCAGAAGTGCCCGTTGAAGTGGGTGCCGATCTCGTTGCCGTCCAGCCAGGCCAGGCGCAGTTGTTCCAGGGTGTCCTTGATGTGGGGGTCGGTGGCGAAGTCGATGGACGCGGAGCCGACGTCGTGCCGCGGGGGGTGGTAGAGGGAGCGCTTGGACTTGGGGAGGGTGTAGATGCCGCTCAGGAAGAAGGTCATCTGGGCGTTGTTCTCCACCCCCAGCTTGCGGAAGCGGGAGAACAGGCGGTCGTCGCCCTCCAGAGCGCCGTCCCAGGAGAAGACGACGAACTGCGGCGGCCGCTCGCCGGGCTTCAGCTTCTCGGGCTTGGGCTGCTTCGGCTGCGGTCCGGTGTCGGAGGTGGAGCCGTCGCCGAGCACCTTCACCTGGCCGTCCCAGGTGGGAGTCGGGGCGGGGGTCGGGGTTGGAGCGGGGGTGTCGGTGGGTGCCTCGGACGGGGTGCCGGACGTCGGGCTCGCGGGGGTGGTGCCGGTGGCGGTGGGTCTGCTCTGCACGCCGGAGCAAGCCGTGGTCAGGACGAGAGAGGAGACGACTCCCACAAGCAGACCGTTCATGCCGCGCGCAATCCGCACCGGACCCCCACTTCACTGACGCAAGTCAGTAGATGTTCGGATAAATGATCGAAATGGAGGGATCATCAGAACATCTTTGATCGACACCTGTCGAGGCGGGGATGCGGTAGCAACTGGCGTACGGATCACGGGGTCTGACGGTTCATCTGACTTCTCGCGCGAAAGCGCGGAAGGCTGCAGCGGCCGCGACGGTGTAGAAGCGCCTGACCCGGTCCGAGGAGCCGGGCACCCGGAGGAACTCGTTGCGCTCGCGGTCCCAGAGCCCCCAACACTCCAGCGCGACGAAGTGCGGGCTGCTGGAGTCGATCAGGCGGATCTCGAACCGGGCGGGAGGGGGCGGAGGGGGAGGGGTGGTGTGGTGGTGATCGGTCATCGCCGGGTCGCCACCTGGATGAAGCCGGAGGCCTTCTCGACACGCTTGGAGAAGTCGGCGAACTCGCCCTCGATCGGGGAGATGGCGGACTTGCTGGGGACGAGGATGGCGCCGGCCTGCCGGTCGAGGACCCGCTGCAGAGCGGCGCGGAGCATGGGTCGGTGGTCGGGCCCCTTCGTGGCGGCCTCGTCGTCCACGACGATGAGGTCGATGCCCCAGTTGAAGGCCTTGGCGTAGTCCTCGCAGGCGCGCAACTCGCGCTCGGGGAAGGAGGAGTGCTCCTTCGTCAGGTAGAGGACGACCTGGAAGGACGGCGTGGGGGTGTTGCAGGACGAGGGACCGGTCATGGGCCCACTCCTCTCCGTAGTAATTCGACTACCGGGAGTGCCCACGGTCGGCTGCGCTTGGCAATCGTTCAACTTGCCTGCGTCTCAAGTGGAATTGGGTGTGAGCCTTGAACCGCAAGGATCTTGATCCGACGGCATCCCCGCGCGAGTCCTTCGGCGCGCTGCTCCGCAGCTCGCGCGAGGCACTGGGCTGGACCCAGGAGGACCTGGCCGCAGCCATGGGGTACTCCGACAGCTACATCTCGGCGGTGGAAACAGGCCGCAAATCCACCAGCCGAAACTTCGTCAGGGCCGCCGACAAGGCGCTCGGAACGGGGCAGACGCTGGAGTTGATGTGGGTCGGGATGCGGAAGAAGGGCTTCCTGGAAGGCTTCCCCGAGCACGCCGCGCAGGAGGCCCGGGCGTCCGAGATCAGGATCTTCGAACCCAACCTCATCCCCGGGCTCTTCCAGACCAAGGCCTACGCTGCCGCGCGAGAGTCGGCGGCAGTGCAACGAGGAAGCAGCACGGAGGATCAGGCGGCGGAACGGGTCAAGTTCCTAGTTGCGCGACAGCGGCTTCTCAAGCGAGCCGATCCGCCGGTCATCCATGCAGTGATAGACGAGAGCGGTCTCCGTCGGCAGGTGGGCGGCGCTGCGACCATGCGAGCACAGTTGGAGCATCTCGCCGAGATGGCCACCAGGCCTCATGTGATCTTCCAGGTAGCCCCGTTCGCCTTGGCGGAGCATGCCCCGTTCCGCTCCGTCGTGACCTTGTTGACGTTTGCTGATCGTTCGGTGGTCGGCTACACGGAGTCTGCGGATCAGGGGTACGTCGTGCGGGAGGACAAGACTGTCAGGGCGTGGGAAAGGGCCTACGATCGGCTGCGGGTGGAAGCACTGACCAGAGCTGCGACCCTCGACCTGATCCACAAAGCCCGAAAGGAACTTTGACCCATGACCCGCCCGGACCTCTCCCATGTCTCCTGGTTCAAGTCGTCGCACTCCGACAACGGCGGTACGTGTGTGGAGGTCTCGTCCGATCTCCCCGGTGTCGTTCCGGTTCGTGACTCGAAGGATCCGGGCGGCCCTGCGCTCGTCTTCCCGATCGGCGTGTGGCGGTCCTTCGTCGCCGCTGCTGTCGCTGGTGAGTTCGGCGACGTCTGACCCTTCTGCACTCGCCGCGATCCGCGCTGTTCGTAAGGGGCTTCAAATGACGGCTCTTGAGCTGAACGCCGCCCACTGGGTGAAGTCGAGCTTCAGCCAGCAAGGTGGCAACTGCGTCGAGGTGGCGCCTGACTTCCCCGGCGTCGTTCCCGTCCGTGACTCCAAGGACCCCGAGGGGCCTGCTCTTGTCTTCACCGCCGATGCCTGGCGGTCGTTCGTCGCCGCCGTCGCCGCCGGCGAGCTCTGACCCGTGGCCCCCGGGCTGGGCCCGGGGGCAACAAATTCGCTGGCGTACGCCGCCGTCCGGGAATGATGATCACGGGATGCATGTCTTCCTGGAAACCGAGCGGCTCGTGCTGCGCCCGTTCGCCGACACCGAGACCGACGTTGACGGTCTGTTCGCCCTGGACAGCGACCCCGACGTGATGCGCTTCATCAACGGGGGCAAGCCGACCACCCGCGAAGCGATCCAGGCACGCACTCTGCCGCGGCTCCTCCACGACTACCCGGTCTTCGGCACCCGCGGCTTCTGGGCCGCCGACGAGCGAGCCACCGGTGCCTTCCTCGGCTGGTTCGAGCTGCGCCCCCTCGACGACCAGAGCCCGTTCGTCGTGGAACTCGGGTACCGCCTCAACAAGGCCGCCTGGGGCAAGGGCTACGCCACGGAGGGCTCGCGCGCCCTGATCGACAAGGGCTTCACCGACCTCCGGGTGGAGCGGGTCACCGCGAACACGATGGCCGTGAACACCGGGTCCCGGCGGGTGATGGAGAAGTCCGGCCTGTCGTTCCTCCGGAACTTCACCGGGGACTGGCCCGACGCGATCCCGGGATCCGAGCACGGCGAGGTCGAGTATGACCTCGTCCGGGCCGACTGGGAGCAGCGGCGCCCGTGACCCCGCGGCGGCCGTTCCAGCCCTGAGGGCCCCACCACAGGCTCTCGATCGGCGGCTGGCGGCCCTGTCGGTGAGTTCAGCGACATCCGGCCGCACCGTTCTGAGGTATCGCGGACGTGACCGATGTCACGCACCTGGCCTGAAACCATGTCACGTCGATCGTCGACCTCATCACACGAGTGCGGAGATCGACGAACGCGTAGGGGGAAACGCCATGGGGGATGACGGGGCGAAGGCCTGTGGGTGAGTCGACGGTCGCGAAGGCCGTCCAGAAGGTCACCGGCATGTGGTGGCCGGATGCCGACCCGGACAAGCTGCGCAAGGTCGCTGACGCGTGGGAGGCGATGGCCACGGCCATCGACAAGGTCACCGCGCCGACCAATCAGGCCGCGGCCGCCATCGTGGCCAACAACCACGGCCCCGCGATCGACGCCTTCGGCACGTTCTGGGGGCAGTACTACGGCGGCAAGGACAGTGC